>NZ_JAUBSX010000038.1:0-47357 GCF_036704885.1 Microcoleus sp. F4-D5
AGTAATCATTTGAGGGTTTGATAATTCTGAATCTCTTTGAAATTAAGTTCGATCGAATATCTGCGGAATGTGGGTTAAAAAATTGCTGTCGCCAATAAAATCAGCAACAAACCGCGTTTTAGGATATTCATAAATATCAACAGGTGTCCCGACTTGTTGCAGTTTTCCTCCATCCATCACTGCTATTCTGTCCGACATTGTTAGCGCTTCTTCTTGGTCGTGAGTCACATAAATAAACGTAATTCCCAATTTTCGCTGCATTTTTTTTAATTCTAATTGCATCTCTTTACGCAATTTTAAATCCAGCGCTCCTAAAGGTTCATCCAACAGCAAAACAGACGGCTGTTTGACTAATGCTCTTGCTAATGCTACTCGCTGCTGCTGTCCCCCTGACAGTTGGCGGGGATAGCGTTTTTCTACCTCGGTTAACTGTACTAATGCTAAGGCTTCAGCAACGCGATCGCGAATTGTTTTCTGAGGTAAATTCTCCATTTCCAAGCCAAAAGCGGTATTTTGTGCTACTGTCATGTGCGGAAATAAAGCATAGTTTTGAAATACCGTATTTACTGGGCGGTGAAATGGCGGGCGATTTTGCATCGGTTGGCCGTGAATGTAAATTTCGCCCGCTGTGGGCATTTCAAAACCGGCGATCATTCGCAAAGTTGTAGTTTTGCCGCAGCCAGAAGGGCCGAGTAAAGAAAAGAATTCGCGATCGTAAATTTGCAGGTTGATGTTGTCTACAGCTAAGAAATCTTGACTGCGGGCGCTTTTAAATACTTTGGAAACTTCTAGGACTTCTACGGCGTGCATTGTGTTAGTATGTGTGAGCAATAAAAATCTGAGTTCGAGTCTGGTTAAACTGATATCTTGCACCATTCTCAATTACTTGTTTAGGAACGGGCTCTTCGGCCCGTAAAGCGAGAAAATTAAGTTTTGTGGAACGGGCAGAATAGCCCGTTCTTGACGATGGTGCAACTCCAATGCAAACTAAGAATTTAAGTGAACCAGCCCGGGCAGAAACCTGTTTTATATCTACTTTCCTGCTCCTGCTTTAACTTCCGTCCAAGCTCGATCGTACAATGCGGTTGCTTTCCCGACATCCTCCAATAATTTCATTTTGCCAAACACCTCAGACGGCGGGTAAATTTGAGGATTTTTCAAATCTTTCGGGTCGATTAAACCTCGATCGATTGCTGCTTTGTTGGGCGAGCCATAGTGGATAAAATTGGAAATTTGGGCTCCTACTTCTGGCTGCAAAATAAAGTTAATAAATTTCTCTGCTAACTCTTTTTGGGGCGCACCTTTGGGAATTGCCATGTTGTCAGAAAAGATAATTGTTCCTTCTTTGGGAATAGCGTAGCGGAGATTGGGATTTTCTTTCATTACTTGAAAAACATCGCCGCTCCATTCCACTGTCAGATTTACTTCTCCTTGATCGAGCAGATTTTGACCGGTATCGGGGACAAAAGCGGCAATGATATTTTTACTTTTAATCAGCAAATCGCGGGCTTTGTTAATCTCTTCGGGATTGGTTGTATTTGGATCGAACCCTAAATACATTAAAACTCCTGCAAATGTGTATCTGGCATCGTCTTGCCACGCCACTTTTCCGGTATATTTAGGGTCGAACATCGCCGCCCAACTGTTGATATCGCCGTTGGTGGTTTTCACGTTGTAGCCAATTCCCATCGTTCCCCACTGGTAGGGCAGGGAATATTTATTCCCCGGGTCAAAAGCTTGATTGATAAACTTAGGTTCTAGGTTCTTTTGGTTGGGAATATTGTTTAAGTTCAGCGGCTAAATTATATTTTCTGCGATCATGATTTTCACCATGTAATCGGCGGGAAATATTAAGTCGTAACCGGGGTTGCCCTGTTTTAGTTTGGCATAGAGTGCGTCGCTGTTCTCGAAAGTGTCGTATTGAATTTTAACATTGTTTTCTTTCTCGAATTGGGCGATCGCTTCTGGGGCGATATAACTTGCATAGTTGTAAATACTGAGCACTTGCTGCTGGCTGCCACCTGTGGGGCTACAGCCGAAAGCCACGATTGCACCGATCGCAAACAAAATTAGAAAAGTCAGCAGGCGTTTCATAAGTTGTATTAGTTGCAGACGACAATAATTATGACACAGAAAGCAATTTTTTTAACTTTTCTGAGCTTTTAATGCTGATAAAACCAGCAATAAGGAAGCGAACAACATCAAAGTTGAGATAGCATTAATCGCTGGCGTTACTGCAAATTTTATCATGCCGTAAACAAATAGTGGCAGCGTTACCGAACCGACGCCGGTGGTAAAGAATGTCACGACAAAATCGTCCAGCGACAGAGTAAAAGCCAGCAGTGCCGCGCTGAAAATAGCGGGCCCAATTAGAGGGAGAGTGATGCGCCAAAAAGTCCGCCATTCGTTAGCGCCTAAGTCAAAAGCTGCTTGTTCTAATATCGGATCGAGTTCCGCCAAACGCGCCCTGACAGTAATAGTCACAAAGGAAATATTAAAGACAACGTGACCGATAATTACGGTAGGTAAGCCGAGATTGAGGCGAATTCCCGTGAGATTTTCTACGATCCGAAATACTAGGGTAAAGAAAACTAGCAGCGAAATGCCGATCGTAATTTCGGGCATGATAATCGGCAAAAACAGTAAAGCTTCTACTGCTTTACGTCCTGGGAAATGAAAGCGTTCCAATGCTAGGGCGATCGTTGTACCAAAAATTGTGGCTAACACAGTCGAAATAGCTGCAATTAGCAAGCTGTTATTAAGGGCTGTCACAATTCCGGCGCTGCTACTCGCAGCAATCGTCCCGCCTGCATTGCTAAACAAACTGCGGTACCAATCGAGGGTAAAGCCGCGCCAAACGGCATTGAATCGGGAGGCGTTAAAGGAGTAAATAATTAAGATGAGAATTGGCAAGTAAAGAAAGGCAAATGCTAGTGAAGCTTGTACCCAAAGCCACTTTTTGCCGATCGCCCGCACGAGTAAATCTAGTTCAGTCATTAGTCAAAAATAGGTTCGCCTGTAGGGGCGGGTTTTACAAACAATCTGTGCCTAAGACCAATAATCTCATAAACCCGCCCCCACCCAACTGTAAATCTCAATCTACCTGTTTAAGTTTCGTCAGACACGCGGAAGTAAATTAATACAGGAATCAATATGATTACCGTCAACAGCATAGAAAGTGCCGAGCCAAAAGGCCAATCGCGGGCTTTCATAAACTGATTTTGAATCAAATTTCCCACCATAACTGTTTTAGAACCACCCAATATATCCGGTGTGATGAAAGCGCCGACGGCGGGAACAAAAACTAAAATAGAGCCTGCAACAATACCGCGAGTTGTTAATGGTAAAAATACGCGCCAGAAAGTTCGGATATCATTAGCCCCTAAATCGTGAGCGGCTTCTACCAATGAAAAATTGAAGCGTTCTATGCTAGAATATAAAGGCAGAACCATGAAAGGTAAATAGCCGTAAATAAGACCGATCGCCACAGCGAAAGGCGTAAAAAGCAAGTTTAACGGTTCGCTAATAATTTGCAAGCTTTGCAAGGCTGTGTTAACTACTCCTTCGCTACGCAGGAGTATGATCCAGGCGTAGGTTCTCACTAAAAAATTAGTCCAAAATGGAATAATTACCAGCAAAAGCAAAGCATTTCGCCAGCGGGGAGAACGGGTGGCGATGAAGAATGCTAGGGGATAGCCAACTAACAAGCAAGCGGCAGTTGTCAAAAAAGCCAGCCAGAGCGATCGCCCAATTACTCCTAAGAAAAGTCCGCTGAACAAACGCTGGTAGTTGCTGAGAGTAAATATCCAAGTAATGCCGCCGTATGTACCGCGTTCTAAGAAACTGTACAACAGTACAATTAGCACGGGCAAAATGAAGAAAACGAGCAGCCATGCGGTAGCGGGAAATAAGAGCAGCAACAGGTTAGTTTGCTGGCGGTTTTTGACACTCATTATTCACTCAAGCGAAATTTAGCACATAATTCAACACATTTTATATCAAATCCGCATTTTATGAATTATGTCATCATTAATAAATTATCAAGAGGTACGCAATGTCAGCAGAATCGTCAACCCCAAAAATAGTCGTCGTCGGTGCAGGATGGGCCGGTTTAGGCGCTACCTATCACCTAGCCCAGCAAGGCTATGACGTAACTTTGTTAGAAGCAGGCCCTTATCCGGGAGGCTTAGTTGCAGGGTGGAAAACCGCCGGCGGGCGTTCCGTAGAAGCAGGCATTCATGGCTTCTGGTATCCCTACAAAAATATCTTTTCCTTAGTCAAGGAATTAGGACTCGATCCCTTCACACCTTGGACTCGTTCTTGTCAGTATTCACCGGCGGGATTGGAAGTAGAATCGCCAATTTTTCAGGACGAACCGCGACTTCCCACACCGTTAGGAACTTTTCTTTACACCAGATTTAAAAGGCTGCCATTAGTCGATCGGCTTTCAGCCTTGCCCTTACTCTACGCCGTCCTAGATTTCGACAATTCCGACGAAGCTTGGCGCAGGTACGATCGCGTCACAGCCCGCGAATTGTTCAAACAGTTTGGCGTTTCTGCAAGGCTGTATCGCGATGCTTTTGAACCGATGTTATTAGTAGGTTTATTTGCACCAGGAGAACAATGTTCTGCCGCCGCCGCTTTGGGAATGCTGTATTATTTCATATTAGCACATCAACCGGATTTTGATGTAGTTTGGTGTCGCGGAACAGTCGGAGAAAAAATCTTTCGTCCCTGGGTCGAGCGCCTGGAAAAACTCGGCGCAAAAGTATTGACAAAGCAGCGAGTTACTGATTTAAAAGTTGACAGCAACAACCGAGCAACAGGCGTTATTTGCGGCGACAAAACCTTCGAGGCAGATGCAGTTATTTTTGCAGTTGGCGTCACGGGAATGCAAAAAATTATCAGCAGCAGCCCAGCTTTGCAAAGCCGCCAAGAGTTTCGGGACGCGATGAATTTGGGTGCAGTTGACGTGTTAGCTGTTCGCCTGTGGTTTGACCGAAAAATTGATATTCCCCTGCCTTCTAATGCCTGTTTTGGATTTAGTTCAACTACAGGCTGGACGTTTTTTGATTTGAATGCTTTGCATGACGAATTTCGATCCGAACCGGGAACAGTTGTCGAAGCTGACTTTTATCACGCAAATCAATTAATTCCCCTGAAAGATGAGGAAATTGTTTCCCTAGTTCAGCGGGATTTAGCGACTTGCATTCCGGCTTTTCGGGAGGCAAAAGTAATTGACAGCAGCGCGATTAGGCTGTCGCGGGCGGTGACGCATTTTGCCCCTGGTAGCTATCAGTATTTGTTGCCTGCGGTAACAAGTTATGATAATGTATTCATGAGCGGCGATTGGGTTGTGACCCGTCACGGTTCTTGGTCGCAGGAAAAGGCTTATGTTACTGGTTTGGAGGCGGCAAATTTGGTAATTTCGCGTTTCAGACTTGGGAACAAAGCGGCAATTATTCCCGTGGAAGCTGACGAACCGCACATTCAAATCGGGAGAACAATTAATCAGTTTGCTCGCAGTTTGACTAAAACTTTTATTCCCGATTTTTGGCTGCCATAAGAAGGAAGAAGAAACAAGAAAAAACAGGGAATAAGGAAGAGGGAATTTCTTGTTTTAAGCGGTAAGGTGCGCCTTGCGCACCCTACATATAGACTAATAACCAATGACCGCTGACTAATGATACTATTTTCAAAAAAGAATACAAGCTCGAAACCACGAGCTTCGTCAGTCATAGCCAATCTAAAATCTAAAATCTAAAATCTAAAATGGCATGACTATCGCCAATAAGGCCGGCCCTTCCAAAAAACTCCCACCGTAATTCCTATTAGTGCAGCTTCTGATAAACTTGCTAAAGAAGCAGGTATGGGTAGGAATGATTTTAAAACCAAACCCAAGAACACGCACAAAACTAAAACCCACAAACTAATTCGGTTGAGCAAAAATTGTTGTTGCCAATACTCTAAAAAGTACACTGCTAAAGCTCCCATTCCCACTGCTACTGCTAAAGGTATCAATATCCCGAGGGAGGAGCCGTAGAGAAGCATCAGGATGTTGCGGATTGCCCGCGATTGCGTGAAACCCCAGGCTAAAAATAGCTCTAGTCCAATCACGATTGAGTTGACGAGGGCGGCAATTTGCAGCATTTCTCGCCAAGGTAAAAGTTTTAAGCGCCGCAGAAAATTGTTCACGATCGGCAGATTAGGTAGGTTGCTTTGATTTTATAACAGTTTTGCCCTGGCGATCGACCTTTAATGACAATTTGTGAAGTAAAATAAAGATATAGAGCAGTCTCTTGACAAATTAACCCAAAGTACCTGCCTATTAGTTGTTGGAACCGTGAAAGGAAAAAAGTTATGGTGGAGAACACTGTCGATTGTGCTGTAGCTTGCGTCAATGGCTGCGTTCTGGGCGACAAGTGCCCGAAGCGAGAATACGCAAAAGCAACATCCAATTTTATTGAAAATACTTCTCTGGATAAAATGCTAGAAATAGCAGAGGAAGCCCTGAGAAGGAAACGGATGGAACCCCCCAAATGGGTAATCCCTGATTTTCCCGAATAGAATTAGCCTCTTCATTAAAAAGCGATCGCCCTTTTCAAACGGGCGATCGCTTTTTGTATTCCTAATGAAATAGCCGATCGGAAGCAATATATTTCCTAGGAGAGAAGCTAAAAGCTTAAATAGCAATTATCATACTATTTACATTATAGCCAATGGCAATTAATAAAAACAATTTAGCTAAAGCCAAATTAAGACATTTTAAATTTAATTAAGTTCAAAAACAAAAAGTTCAAAAACAAACAGGAGCAAGTATCGTGGCAAACGAAAAAAAAGGCAACGCAAAAAAAACAGCAGAACGCGATAATTTGGGCGAATTGCCTCAAGAAATTACCGAATCTTACGGTACCGGTGTCATCGATCGACCGGGATTGAGCCAAGACGACATAACAACCCTGCAGGACAGCAGTTCGGAATACTCTGCCACCAGTTCCCAAATCGGCGGTGAGGATGGCGATCCGGCTGCGGAACAAGAAAGTGCCACTGGCGAGCAATCGGTGGGCGGAACCACGCCTACTCCCGACCTGGATATTGTTGACGAACTCGGAGCCGCTGCGGGCATAGAGATGGCCGATGGGGCTATTTTGCACACAACAAATATGCTTGAACGTCGAGATGAAAGTCGGTGGGAATTAGACCCGAGTTCTGCGGAAGATTATCAGGAACGACCGGATTTCTAGGTCTACTCAATCCCAAAAATAGGTAGTAGAATAGGAGCGGATTCACCAGTATCCATACTTCATATCCCAAGTCTTTGTAAATCCGCTCCTCCTCACTTTTGCTCTCGCAAAACGTATCCAACTCCCCGAACAGTATGCAGCAGGCGTTTTGAGTTACTTGCTTCTAACTTAATCCGTAACGCACGAATATACACTTCAATAATGTTTGACTCGCCCATAAAATCGTAACCCCAGACTTTTTCTAAAATTCTGTCGCGGGTAATCACTTGACGGGGATTTCGCAGCATAAATTCTAACAAATCAAACTCTTTGGCAGTGAGTTCAATTAGTTGACTGCCTCGATAAACTTCACGGGTTAAACCGTTCAATATTAGGTCTTCAAATTGTAAATTATCCGGGTCATTTGTTTGAGTTCGGCGCAGACGGGCTTTGACTCTCGCGAGGAGTTCTTCCATACTGAAAGGCTTAGTAACGTAATCATCAGCTCCAGCATTTAATCCAGTCACGCGATCGGGTACTTCATCTTTTGCTGTCAACATAATTATTGGTACTTGAACACCAGTCGATCGCAACCTTAAACAGATGTCTAATCCAGAGATACCGGGAAGCATCCAATCTAAAATTAATAAATCCGGCTGAGCATCACGAGCGATCGTTAATCCATCCAATCCATTGGGGGCGACAGTGACGTGATATCCTTCAAGACTAAGTTCAGATTCGATGAACTTTGCCAGTTTAGAGTCATCTTCAACAAGGAGAATGCGATCGCTCATAGCTGCGGATTCCAGACAGGTAAGGTGATAGTAAAAATACTACCTTCTCCCGGTTTAGATCGGAGCGTAATACGTCCTTCCATGCCTTCGATGAGGCTTTTGGCGATCGCCAATCCCAACCCTGTACCGTCTCTAGAGCGCGTCATTGACTCATCCACCCGGTAAAACCGCTCAAAAATCCGGTTTTGATGGGAGAGAGAAATACCAATTCCGCGATCGCCCACATGAATCATCACCTGCTGTTCCCTCTTTTCTAAGACTAACTCAACTGGTTGTTCGGGAGCAGAATACTTGATTGCATTATCGACTAAGTTAATTAACACTTGTTGTAAACGATCCTGATCCGCACAGGCTACAACATCGTCATCAGTTGACACCAAAATAATTTTCCGATTGCTAACTTTTTGACTCATCTGGGCTACCTCAGCCACCAGAGTATTCAATATCACCGGATTCAAACGAAAGTGCAAGTTGCCACTATCTGCACGTGCCAAATCCAGCAAATCTTCTAACATCCGAATCGTGCGTTCAGTTTCCCCAACGGCTGTTTCCAGTGCTTGTTGCTGATAGTCACTCAAGTTAGTGCTGCGTCGCAGCAAACTTTGTAAATAACCAACTACAACGGTTAGAGGAGTGCGTAATTCGTGGGAAACATTACCGACAAATTGGCGTTGCTGCTCCCAAGAACCAGATAAGCGAAACAACATCTCATTAAAGGTTTGCGCTAGTCCTAAAATCTCATCAGGAGCCTGATGCAGTTGGAGTTTTGCCGCCTGCAAATTATCAGCAGACAAAGTGCTAGCTACCTGACTCATATGTTCCAAAGGATGGAGAGCATGACGAATGCGACTGGCGATCGCCAACATTAACACTAAGATTACCACAATACTGACAACAATTAGACTGCGAATCCCATCATTTAATTGACGTTGCTCATCAGTGATATCTTGAGAGAAATATACCGTACCCAGTAACTCATTTTTAATCCTCAGAGTTCTGCTGCAGATCACCAAGTAGCGATCGCCCACCCGAACAAAAGTCGGCTCAGCAGGTACTTCCGTCAACGATATCATCTTCGTAATCTTAGAAGATTGCAGATCCATATCAGGTGAATTCACCAAAAGCATCCCATCATTTCGCTTCACCCACACCATGATTCCTCCTGTGGAAGCTTTATGCACACTTCGGGTTAAGCCAATTTCTAGTGAGCCCATTTCACTATAAAGTTCAACCTGTTCTGGAAAGCGTATTCCAATGTATTCCAGGGTTTTTTTATGAGCGCCGACTAGATTTTGCGACCTTTGCCAGCCGGCCCAAAATGCCACACTGCTCAGTGCTAAAATCGAGAGTACCAGCAATTCCAGCGTCAGGCGAAACTGAAGCGAAGAGGTGGAAATTCGCTTGCCCGTGATATGGTTGATAGCGGCTCTAACTTGGCGAATTAGCTTCATTATATCGTCAGGTAGTGAGGAGAATTCAGCATTAAAACGAGTCAAATTTTAACTAGATAAAATTAGTATCGCGTCGAACCGAAGAAAATTAGTGCAGCCGCGCTCATCGCCCGCTATATTTGAGATTTGTTGATATTTCCTTTCATCAGGCTGCTATCTTAAAAGTTTTCTGCAGTGCCTTTAATCTGGTTAAACTCAAATCGTCGATCGTAATCTGTTACACCATAAAGATTAAAACTAATGGTTGGTTTATCTCCCAGTGCTTCCACATGATGAATCGCATCTGGCATTAAGCACAAAACGTCACCAGGAGCAAGCAAAATATCTCCCACTGTGGTAATTTTATCGGGAAACTTGCGAGTTGGCGATCGCTGCCAAAAAGTATTTTTCTCCTGTCCGTCAAGTAGCGCCACCAATCCCCAACTGGCATGATTGTGAATGGGAGAAACTGCACCCGGAGCCCAAGCCACCAACTGCACCGTCAGAGGAAAAAATGGTTCATCATACAGTGTTTGTACTGCCCAGCCTGTCTCAGAGTCAGGCTCAAGTAGAGCAATTTGAAACCAGGAGGAACTATCTAACAACCTGCGGACAAGGGGACAAATTGCCTGGAGTCGTAAATAATCATCACTAATTTGCTCTAATACATCTTCCAAGTCAGTTAAAAAGCGGTAAAGTCGGTAGGGATGGGTCAAATCTTCAATTTGACTTGTAGCCTCAAAAATATTGCACTGTCCATCATCAGTCACTAACCAGTCTTTTCCTATCATAATTTCTCAACTCGCGGTTAAATTACTGCACTACTAAAAGATAGTCAGGGTGAATCTCCACTCTATAAGACATTCCTGGCAACTAGATGATGCGTTCCTAATTCCCAGATGAATTTTTGCTGAAGAAAGGGACGTATAAAGTATTCAGAGTTTTATCTCCCATCCATCTTTTCCTCATCTAGCACTCATTTTCTTGAGTGTTAATGTAAACAACCTCAAGTCTTGAGGACAACAAAAAGCCAGAAAAATTGCCAGAGAGCAAGAATTCTCAAGCAAATATCAGGCATGGAACTATTAACAAGTTATCTGGGAATTAGACACATGAAAGTAAAATACATTACCACGATCGCCATTGCCACCATTCTAGGTTTGGTAACAACTAATGTTAGCTACGGCAACTTCAAGTCTTCAACAAACTCAAACTCTACAACCATTTCATCCAGGGTTGCACAATCCAATCCTTGTGCGGGTAAAGCCAATCCTTGTGCGGGTAAAGCCAATCCTTGCGCTGGTAAAGCCAATCCTTGTGCGGGTAAAGCCAATCCTTGTGCTGGTAAAGCCAATCCTTGTGCTGGTAAAGCCAATCCTTGTGCGGGTAAAGCCAATCCTTGCGCTGGTAAAGCCAATCCTTGCGCTGGTAGAAGCAGCACAACAACCCTTCATCCTCAGTTCTACACCGAAAAAGGTATGGCTCTTGATGGTCAGGATGTCGTAGCCTATTTCACCCAAAGCAAATTAGTTATGGGAGTTAGCCAATTTAAACATAATTGGGGTGGAACAACTTGGATGTTTGCTAGTGCAGCCAACCGTGATATGTTTGCTAAAAACCCTGAAAAGTATGCTCCTCAATACGGTGGATATTGCGCCCAGGGTACCAGTGAAGGACATCTTGTTGTGACCCAGCCTGACGCCTGGAAAATCGTTAATGGGAAGCTTTATCTCAACTACGATAAAACAGTACAAGCACAGTGGATGGGGGATATCCCCGGTCACATTGCTTCAGGAAACAAAAATTGGCCCGCTATTCTGAATAACAAAGAACTGTTCCGCTAAGCTCAAATAGAACTTAGGGCGGGCGGGACGCCCAACCCCTACTCCCCACAACCAATTTGATGTCTGGTGGCACAGGCCGGACAGCCTTTGGCTGCTTAGGGCGGGCGGGACGCCCAACCCCTACTCCCCACAACCAATTTGATGTCTGGTGGCACAGGCCGGAAAGCCTGTGGCGCCAATTCATAGAATTTGCTGAAACAAAATTATGACTTCATGGCTTAATTATTTGGGCTTTCATCGTCGAGATAGTATGCCCAGAAACCGGATACCGATCGCCACCACCGTCATGTTAGGTTCGGTTATGTTAGCGGGTGGACTCGTCGCTGCTTGGTTTTCCGGTAACGGCACTCTCGATCGTCTATTTGCCCAACTGCAAGCAATGCAAAATCATCCTCCGATGTGGCTGCAAGTGCCGATGGTAATGGGGGAGTATTTGCTAACACCTACGGTCGCTCTGCTGGCGATTTCTTGGGTGATTATGCGGGTTTCGCCCGTACCCCGAACCTGGTCGCGGGTTGTAGTTGTGGGAATTTTGTTGATGTTGGTGACTCGTTATCTGCTGTGGCGATCGCTCACAACCTTAAATGTATCCGATCCATTAAATGGAGTCTTTAGCATTGGGTTGTTTCTTCTAGAAATTTTCCTCTTGCTTACCAATATCCTTCAGTTATTTTTGATGTTGTGGGTAAAGGATCGCCGTCCAGAAGCGAATCGGTTGGCAATCGATGTGGTTGAGGGTCGATTCACTCCATCGGTTGACATTTTGATTCCCACTTATAATGAGCCTGCTTATATTCTCAAACGCACGGTAATTGGTTGTCAAGCCCTCGAATATGCCAATAAAAAAATATATCTGCTTGATGACACCAGGCGTGAAGAAATCCGGCAACTTGCAGAGGAATTAGGCTGTGAATACATGACTAGACCTAATAATTTTCATGCGAAAGCAGGGAATTTGAATCATGCCTTAGCTTATACTCAAGGAGAATTAATAGTTGTATTTGATGCCGACTTTATCCCTACCAAAAACTTTCTGATTCGCACCGTTGGTTTCTGCCAAGATCCCACAGTGGCCCTGGTTCAAACGCCTCAAAGTTATTACAATGCTGACCCGATCGCCCGTAACTTAGGCTTAGATAACGTTATCACCCCGGAAGAAGAGGTTTTTTATCGCCAAATTGAACCGCTCAAAGATGGTGCCGGCAGTGTAGTTTGCTCTGGAACCTCCTTTGTTGTGAGACGCAGCGCCTTAGAACACGCTGGAGGATTTGTCACCGAATCGCTCAGTGAAGACTATTTCACAGGCATTCAACTCTCTGCTAAAGGCTATCGCTTAGTGTATCTCAACGAAAAACTGAGCGCTGGTTTGGCAGCAGAAAATATTTCTGCTTACGCCACTCAACGCCTGCGCTGGGCCCGGGGAACTTTACAAGCTTTTTTTATTGATTCCAATCCCCTTACTATCCCCGGACTAAACCCCCTTCAGCGACTCGCCCATTTAGAAGGACTCTTGAATTGGTTTAGCAGCATTCCGCGCATAGGCTTTCTATTGATGCCCTTAGCTTATTCCTTCTTGGGCGTGATTCCGATCCGAGCCAGTGTTCCAGAAATGTTGTACTTTTTTATGCCCTATTATTTAGTGCAGTTAGCGGTTTTCTCCTGGTTGAATCACCGATCGCGATCGGCATTACTGTCTGATATTTACTCACTGGTACTAGCGTTCCCGCTGGTTCTGACCGTCGTTCAGGTGATGCTGTCTCCCTTCTCCAAAGGATTTAACGTCACACCCAAAGGCACTGTGAGCGATCGCTTTTCCTTCAACTGGAAGTTAGCGCTACCGTTGGTGCTATTATTTATTCCGAATGCGATCAGTCTGTGGCACGTTTTGGGAACCTGTTTGATTCAAGTTCAGATGGACGCATCAGAGCCTGAAATCATCCAGCATTTCAAAGGGTTGGGCATTGGTTGGATTTGGAGCGCCTACAACCTTTTAATTATGAGCATTACGCTGTTAATATTGTTAGACGCTCCTAAATCCGATCGGTATGAATGGTTTGATTTGCGTCGATTGGTACGGCTGGCAGTTGATGGAAAAGTTATGTGGGGCGTCACTACTTTCATTTCTGAAGTGGGGGTTCATGTAGAGATGACTCAAGCCGGATTCCCTTCACTGATTGCAGGAGAAACGGTTCCAGTCACCCTCAAAATTATGGAAGATAATTTGAGGCTACAAGGACAGATAACTAGGGTTGATTTTAGTAATGAATTTCCCTCAGTACACATCCGTTTTGACAAATTGGCTCTGCCCCAACATCGATGTTTGGTGGAGATGTTGTTTTGTCGTCCGGGTCAATGGAAACGCCATTGCACTCCTGGTGAGTTAAAGTCTCTATTCCTGCTATTTGGGATTTTATTGAAGCCTCGCGTTTTGTTTGACAGAACTCGGGCGATCGATTTCCTGAAGGTCTCGAAAGTTTAGTTTTATCAACTTTAAGAACGAAAAGGTGCTGTATGGAATTTAAAGATTTTATGGGTTTGCTGCATCCTATTTTAGCTGTAGCGATTGTTTTTCCTATGCTTGGTGTTGTTCTCAATATGGCGTGGCAAACTATGCAGCGTCGCAAGCAAATTGCGATCGACACCAAGAGCAAAATTCCACCTGTAGTTGGTCCAGAACACGTCAAAGCAGGTCGGATTCTGTCAGGTTCTGTGGTAGGAGTGACGTTGTTGGGTCTAGCCTACCCGATTTTTGAGCATATTTTGAGCAAGGATGTTTGGAACAAAAACTCGTTTCAGGTCATTTTCATCATTCTGATGTTTGTTGCTACGATCGGCTCTTTGGTCATGCTATATCGAGCGACACCCGCTTTATGGCGGGGGATATTTGCGACCCTAACAGGTACTGGTTTGGTGATTCTTGGCACTCAAGATGGCGTTTATCGGCGAACCAATGAATGGTATTGGTCTCACTACTACATTGGCATCACCGCTGCGTTACTTATGGTTTTTTCCCTTGCCATCATTCAAGACATTTACAAAGACCGCTCAAATCGCTGGCGCACTGTCCATGTGATCTTGAACTCGATCGCTGTGCTGCTCTTTCTGGGACAGGGAATGACCGGAACCAGGGATTTATTAGAAATTCCTCTGAACTGGCAGAAACCCTATATTTATAGCTGTGATTTCGCCAATAAGACCTGCCCCAAACCGTGAGCGATCGCATTACTTCGAGATGCAAGTCTAAAATTAGTAGAAATTAGACCAATAAACCCGGTTTCTGAATGTAACAAAGTCCTGCTAATCACAGGAATGAGAACGAGAAACCGAGTTTATGATGCCCGGAGTGCGTCAGTTGTAATCAGTCATAAATCTCAATCATTGCGAGTCAAGCCCTGAAGGCTAACTTGCAAAATTGACAAACCCAAAATTAGCAAAAACAAAACCAGCCCGATCGTACAAGCGTAGCCAATTTCCAAATCATTAAAAGCCCGTTCGTAAAGATAATAAACAACAGTCTTAGAACTATTGCGAGGCCCGCCCTGAGTCATAATATAAACTTCTTCAAAAACCTTAGTAGCAGAAATCGCCGAAATTACCGCAACTAAAACTAAATAAGGCTTCATCAGCGGCACAGTAATATCCCAGTGCTTTCCCAAACCATCAGAACCATCAATAGCAGCCGCCTCATAAAGTTCTGCCGGAATAGCTTGCAGCCCAGCCAAATAAATCACCATGTAATAACCCAATCCTTTCCAGATAGTAACTGCCATGACGCTAAAGATTGCTAACTTCGGATTAGCCAGCCAAGAAACAGGAGGTAAACCCAACAATTCCCCCAACTGATTCAGCAATCCAGTCTCAGCAAACAGCCACTTCCAAGCAATCCCGGCGACAACCATTGAAATCACCGCCGGCGTGTAGTATGCGGCTCGAAACCAGTTCATCCCCTTAAGTTTTTGGTTGCACAAAATCGCCATTCCCAACGGCACAACAACCAATACAGGCACAACGCAGGTGAGATACAGCACCGTATTCGTCAAAGTTTGCCAAAATGTGCGATCGCCCCACAACCTGTAAAAATTCTTCAACCCCACCCACTGCGGCATTTGAGTTAAATCATATTCGTAGTTGGTAAAACTCAAATAAAAAGCTTGCACCGCAGGCCACAAAACAGTCAAACTCAAAATAAATAAAGCTGGCAGCAAAAACAAATAAGGAGTCAGGTTTCGTCGCAAAAAAGTCACAGACATAAATTAGTTATTAGTTATTGGTTATTGTTTTACTCATCATACCAAATCCAGTTACATCGGAATGATTAAACCGCGAAAACGCGAAGAGTACGAAGGAAGAACTATATCTTTTTCTTCCTGTTCCTTCGCGTCCTTGCGGTTCATTTAATCTTACTCAATATTGATGATCGCATAGCCTTTCTCAAATAAATGAGGTATGCTGACAGGCGAAATCCTTTTTCTCAATTAGCAATTACCAATTACCAATCACCAAGCCTACCTCATTTTACTAAGAAGTGCAATATGTTATTTAACTCCCGAAAACAAAGCCTGCCAGTCTCCGGGAGAACTGCCATTTTCCCCCTCTTTTACCTCAAAAGTAACGTTGCAAGCTTGAGGTTGTTCTAAGGCTTGCACGCACAATTCTGCAATATCTTCCCGACTGACTTTGCCCCTAATATTGTCTCCTTGCTCAAATATTAAAGCTTTGCCTCCCGGTTCTTCTGTCAAAGCGCAAGGTCTGACAATAGTATAAGGTATGCCGCTCGATCGCACGCAATCTTCCCCTTTCAACTTCCAAGTCAAAATCCCCCCCAACATATCATTCATCCTGACAGCAGGCGGTTCTTCTTCCAAGTTAATTCCCGGGCGGCCCGGGCGGGTAACTCCTGCCGAACTCACCATCACAAATCGCGGCAAATTCTTTCCCCCATAAGCTTTAACAGATTCTAACTCCAGTTGAAAAAGACCAGGTGTAAATTTCGGGTTGAGCGCGCCATCATATTCAAACTTGCTCAACATTAACTGAAAAGAAAAAATACTGCTGGCATCAAATTTCGATCCATCTTTAACAGTTTTGGCGCGGAATACTGGAATTAACTCATCAAAAGGAACGGTGACAGTAATCCAAATATTGTAAACAGTATCAAACGAATAGCAATAGCCAATTCCATCCCATTTAGCTTCGCTGCGAACAATCAATTTGTAGCGCTTGCCGTCTCCTTTGACGCGAAGTTGGAGGCCGCTAAATCCTGCGAGATTAAGCGGAGGATCGAAGTTGCGGGTACGCACCGAAGCAAAGCCGCCCGAGTTGGCAGTAGAAACATTCCCTGTGAATATAGCTGTATTGTCTGTCAGCCGGATCGAACTTTCGCTGATGCCGCCCATTACGATATCGTCGAGGGCACCCCAAGTTTCTTTTAAATCTTGGCTGGGTTTTGTGAAGTCAAAAATTGTTTTTTCGCCTGCTTGAATTAGCTGGCGGCGAACAGCTTGCACTAAATTGTTAAGGCCTTTGTATTCGACTATTTCGGGAACATCGACAACTTCCGGCATATAAAATTTGATGCCTTGATAATATTTTTCCCGCGTTGGGGTGTCTCCTTCTATCGGTTGAACTTTAGTGCCCGTACAGCAGATAACTGCTTCTATGCCCTCGGTTACTAGCGGTGTTAGCGTCTCTGGGAGAGCGATATCTCCTTCGACTAACTCGACATTTTTGCCGAGAATTTCTGTTGCTCTTTTAGCATCTCTGACGAGGCAGCGTACTCTATATCCCCGCTGTTGTAGCCGCTTGACAACTCGCTTTCCGACGCCGCCGGTGGCACCGGCTACGAGTATCAGTTTGGGTTGGTCTTTTTTAGTTTTGCTGCTGCTGCCAAAGAGTTGTTGCAGCCAGCTAATGCTGCCAATAAAGGGAATGATGCCGAAATAAGCCAAGGTTTTCAGAAACCGGCCGGCATCCCATTGGGCGGTTTTTTTTTCATTCATACAAGCTTCCTCAGAATTGGCTCAAATCTACTTAGCTGCTTTTGTATTTTAATCGAATTTTCGATTTTTGAATTTGGGCGATTCCCTACCCTTCGGGATAGCAACGTCTGCGCGGACTTTTTTTCACTTGACTACGGGTTTAGGATGAGTTTGGCTTAAGGGAATCTCAATAATCAACTCGGTTCCCTCTCCGGGGGCAGAAATGCAAGTCAATTTGCCGCCGTGTTGTTCTACCACAATTTCGCGGCTAATCGCCAAACCTATCCCCACACCTTTGCCCATCGGTTTTGTGGTAAAAAACGGCTCAAAAATTTTCTGGCGCACTTTTTCTTCCATGCCCCAACCGTTGTCCTCGATCCGAATTGCTACGGCTTTTTTTCCCGGACAAACTTCAGTCACTATCCGAATTTGTCCGCACTTAACTGGCTCTTCTCCGCCGTGCGGCGATAAATTTTTGTTGACAAAAGCCTCTTCTAGAGCATCAATTGCATTTGTCAGTACATTCATAAATACTTGGTTGATCTGAACTGCGTAACACTCAACCAAAGGCAGAGAGCCATATTTTTTGATGAGATGAATTGCTGGGCGATCGGGCTTCGGTTTGAGTCGGTTGCTCAAAATCAACAAAGCGCTGTCCAATCCATCGTGAATGTCAACTGGTTTAATCTCTGATTCGTCAATTCTAGAGAAGTTTCGCAGCGACTGAACTATCTCGCGGATGCGGTTAGCTCCTACTTTCATTGAGCCCAGCAACTTCGGCAAGTCTTCAACTATGAACTCTAATTCTACTGCTTCTATTTGTGCTTGAATTTCTGGCGAAGGCGACGGATAGTTCTGGTCGTAAAGCTGCAATAAATCGATCATTTTTTGACTGTATTCGTTGGCATAGCTAAGATTGCCGTAGATGAAGTTAATCGGGTTAGTGACTTCATAAGCTACCGCCGCCACTAACTGTCCCAAACTCGACATTCTTTCGCTTTGCACCAATTGAGTTTGCGCCCGCTTAAGCTCGGACATCGCTGTTTCTAAATTAGCAGTTTTTTCCCGTTCTCTGGCGACTGATGCTTGCAGTGCTGTATTTAATTTTTTGAGTTTATCGACTTGACACAGCACTATATTAATCATTGCTTTTTTCAGTTCCAATGCAGCGTCTATTTCGCATTGTTTCCAAGGCAAAGATTTGCACCTCACATTTTCTTTCCACAGCTCGAAGGATTTCCGAGGAGACAGTCGCTGGCTGCCATTTTCATCGGTTTCAACTGGTTTATTGGGGTTGCCCGCCCAATTTACGGTCTTAATTACTTCCGGGCGAAACCACAAAACATATATTTTCTGAGTCGGCGATATTTCTATCGCCAAACACCCGCTGGCTGTGTCTTTAAATTCCTCAGCTTCTGGATATAATTTGGTCAGCGAGTCGGTATAAAAAATTTCTTTAGTTAAATGCTTTTTCACCCACTGAGTTAAGTATTTGAGCGATTCTCCCTGAGGTGTTTGTCCTACTTGATAGCATTTTTCTCCAAATACTATTGCTGCTCCCTTGGCGTTGACTGCTTCCAGCAAATTGTGCTGACAGTTAACGAACACTTGGGACAAGTTTTCGGAGGTAGATATATCTTCAAAAATCTTGGTTTGAATAGATTTTAAGTGTAGTTTGTAGTCGTAGTCTTCGCTGCCTTCTTTTGATTGCAGTTCTAAGGACATTACTTGCCCGATAAATTCGCAGGCGGCTCGCACTTCATAGTTGAGGTATTTTGGTGTATAGTTGTGGCAAGCAATCAATCCCCACAGTTTTTTGTCTTTGATTAACGAGATTGACATCGAAGCTGCAACGCCCATATTTTGCAGGTATTCTATGTGAATGGGAGAAACGCTTCTCAACACGCTGAAACTGAGGTCGGTGGGCTGGGTGGTGACAGCATTGTTTCCTGAAACAAGGCGGACTGGTTGATAATTAATATCTGGGATTAACCTCAGCCAATTTAACGAATACAGTTGTCTGGCTTGTTTGGGAATATCTGAGCTGGGGTAGTTTAATCCTAAGAAAGGACTCAGCTTTTCTGCTTTGTCTTCAGCGATCACGGCGCCGTTGCCTTCGCGATCGAATTGATAGACCATAACTCTATCAAACCCCGATATTTGCCTGACTTCTTCTACAGCCAGTTGACATAAATCGTTAAGATTTTTGGCATTTTGAATTTTGCTGACAGTGGCTCTGACTGAATGATAAAAGCTAAAAACAGAAAGATTTTCTTGGCTGGTGGCTAGTTCTAACTCGACAATCAAAACTTCTTCTACTCGGTGAAGGATGCAGTCAAATTCTAAAGATTTACCTGCTGTCTCGAAAAATAGTTTAATTGGATTGACTGTTTTTAATTTTTCATTCCGCAAACAGGCATTGAGTTTTTCTAGCTGAACTGGATCGAATAATAAGCTCAAATCTTGACCGATCGCACTTTCGGCCTCGATTCCTAACAAATCTTGCGTATTTTCGCTGGCTTGCAGTATTTCTAGTTGAGGTTCTCGTACAACAAGTAGCACCCCGTGCGGCTGAATGTGCCCCGATAGATGAATGGGTTCTCTGTCGCAGTTTGTCAAGTCAACTTCTGCGAGGGGCAGGATTGTGCTTTGTCTATCCATTTTGGGTGTTTTCCTTTGTCAAATTTCGAGAGGGTTCTATTGATTTAGATTTGAGATAAAATTAGTTTTTCAATAATCTTAATATTACGCGATCGGACAACTGCTCGCTAGCTTGACTGCTGCTGACAATCAATCATCAGAGTATCAGCAAGCTGTTGTGTTGCTGTTATATCGGCGCTGGTCTTCTAAATATTTTACGGATTTGGCTCTTCTATACGAACGGCGATCGATCCCCGATGTTAATTATCGCAGCAATTGTTACCATTCTTCAAGTAGATTTAATATTTTTTCAAAATTTTAAGAGTTGTGGTAAAATTTTGCCAGCAGGAAAAGGGGAAGATAAATGCGTCTCCAGAGCGGCCTAATGACGAAATTATTAAGTTAAGGTAAGGGTGACAAGATCTGAAAGTCAAGTCACGTTAAGCTCTTTAAGTATATCCAACAGGCCCGAAAATTAGACTGATGATCGACTTCAATACAGTTACTGAGTTTTCTCATACCTACTGCATAGCTATCTGTGCATTCTTAGTTCCGGCAAACTTGCTGACTACTTTGCAGACAGCGATTTTGACGGGACTAAACCGACCTCGAATGCAAGTTTGGGCCTCTGTGGTTGTGGCCAGCCTTTGGGCTACAGCAATGATATTTCACGTTTTTACCTGGTTCGCGATCGGGGTAGTCATGCCTCCGACATACATCTTGCTAGTTATGGCAATCACTTGTCTGGCTATCAATATCTGGGCAGTGGGGCATCCGGCGAGCATGATGCAATTAATTGGAGTTGCGGTATCAGCTTTTAGGGGAGGTTTTACCAAGAAGAAAGATTTAGCGATCTAGGAGTTTAATTATCTAGGAGTTTAGTTATCGAAGATAGCAAAAAGAATTTTGCAGGGGGTAAGGTCAAAGGTTTAAGAGAGAATAGTGGTTTCAGAAGTAAGTTTTTCTGGTGGCAAATCTTGCTTCCGAAGGCTGAGTTTTCAGCAGTTATTCCGGTTCGCGATCGCGACAGTCTTCTTCTTTTTCTGGGCCGCGGGGATGGATCGTGCAGTTGAGCCGATAGCCGCCGTCGCTTCTGCCGTAATAGTAGCGGCATCCGGCGCAAATTGCGGGACGTTCGATCGCACTTTGGTAAACCGGATAATCTCCACTCGCCAGTAGCGAAAAATCGCGGTGCGTCTGAACAGTCCCGATCGCAGCGCCTGAAAGTTCGACAGCTTGGCGGATGTTTTCAATCCTGCTATAAGGCGGCAGGTAAATGTCAATACAAAGGCGTATGCCCTCGCCTTCCTGTTCGTGGCGGGTAATAGTGCCTCCCAGCAAACCGACGCGCGAAGCAATGGCGGAGGAAAATTCCTCCAATGAGGTGCAGTAACCGGAGAAAACGTGAATGTGTTCATCGGTGTTAGCCCTGACACTCAGGCGAGTGGGAATGAGCACTCTCAGGTAAGCGTCGAGTTCGTCAAAAATCGGTTCGGCGAGGGAGATCATTTGGCTTGCGTCTTCGTTGTTGAGCCCAAAACCCTTAGAAACCTTGGACACGAGGGCTGCTAAAATATCAAAAACTTGGGTTAATAGCGATTGCAGCCTGCTATCAATGGCGATCGGGCATTCTCTGAGCAGCTTTAAATAATCCTCCAACCGATGGGCAATTCGCTGAATGCTGCTAAATCCGAGCATAGCTGCTCCCCCTTTAATCGAGTGCGAGGCTCGAATGAGCTGGTGCATCCTGTGGGAAGCCGGCACCGTGTTTTCCAGGCCCTGCAAGCCTTGTTCGATGATTTGGATGTGTTCTGTGGCTTCTTCGAGAAAGTACCCGATGATGCGCTGTAGTTGTTCTGGCAGCATAATTTTATTCTCCGAAAGGCACCCGAGTATAATTAGTCATTAGTCAGACATTTGATAGCTTGGAAGCGATATTGAACTGACGAGTTATTTTTGTTTTTAAGCCCTAATCTGTTTTATTCTGACTCACGGCAACTGTAGTGGCAATGCTGAAAAAAGTTAAATATTAAGTGTTGAGTGTGATTTTTTTGGCTCCTACGGTAGCGGTTGCTACCCCCAACAGCAGCACCGCAGCACCTGCGAGTACCGCCGAGGCCGGCATTTCCCCAAACAGCAAATAACCCAAACAACTCGCCGCCACCGGTTCAAACAAGATGGCAAGAGTTACCAGAGTTGGGGAAATCTGCACTACAGCCCAGTTCAAAATGGTGTGACCGACTAACTGAGGCAAGGCGGCCGTTAGCAAAATATAAAAATATACAATGTGGGGGTAATTGGTATAAGTAGTGCCGAAGGCGAAGGGGAGAGGCAGCAGGACGATCGCAGCAACAGTATAGGCGATCGCGACATAGCCACCAATTCCCAGTCCCCGCCGCTGAGCTTCCCTGCCCAGCAGCAAATACAAGCTGACAGCCCAGGAACCAGCCAGGGCAAGGAAATCCCCCAGCAGTTGGTTGCTGCCGGCATTGGCTGCGCCCGCGCTTCCAAGGGCGATCGCCATTCCCCCAGCAAGGGCTATAGTAATGCCAGCGATCGACATTTTGCTGAGTTTTTCGCCGAACCAGAAGCGCGACAACAGCGCTACCCAGACAGGATTAGTGGTGACGAGGGCAGTTGAGGCGGCGATCGAAGTATAAGAAAGTGAGGTAATCCAAAGGGCAAAGTGCAGGGCGAGACACAAACCCGCAGCAGCAGCATAGCGCCGAGATCCCGGTTGCAAGGTGTTCCACTGAATTTTCCGCCAAGCCGGAAGCAGAATTAAAGCAGATAAAGTCAGGCGAGAAGCGGCGAGTACCAGACTGAAACCGAAGCCACCCGCCCCTGCTGAAAAGTTAGCCAGCCGAATTAAGATTGAGGAAGTTGAGACGGCTAAAACGCCGATAATTAACACTAGGGCGATCGACCAATTAGGTGCTTGTTTCGGAAGATTCATTTTGGGGAGAATTGGTAATTGGTAACTGCCTAAAGTAAGATATAAATAGCAATTTTTGCACAAATCTGAACTCTTTCTCTTCTCTTCTCCTCTCTTCCTTCGTGTTCTTCGCGCCTTCGCGGTTCGTAAAAAAAAAGCCCATTCCCGAAGCACAAATAATTCCTATCCTCAATAATTATTAATCTAGATCGCCCCTAAAATTACCTGACCGAAAGCATCCAGGATACAAGCCCCCTGATTCCGAAAGCAGACTCAGGACTCAGAAATAAAAAACCTGTATCCGATAAAGTATCCCCCGAATTTATCCGTAGGGTCAATGCTTCAATTCTTTAATCTAAAATCTAAAATCTAAAATCGCGCAATCGATTGACCTCTGTTATAGTTTCAAGCTCGCAAAAAACAAATTACCCACTTAAAATTTATAACTATCTACGGCTCCTACAGTTTTGATTACAGGCGCTTCTCAAGGAAGCGGCAAAGCAACAGCAATTTTATTTGCCAGTAAAGGTTACGATGTAATTATGGTAGCTCGCCAGCCAGAGAGATTGGCAGCAGCAGCGGCTCAAGTGCAGCGAGAAGGCACTTCTGCTGTTGCTATTCCGGGGGATGTTGGCGACATTCAACAAGTGCGCGCGATCGTCCAAAAAGCCCTAGATGCCTGCGGCAACATCGATGTTTTAGTTAACAATGCCGGCATTTGTCTCGCGGGGGCGATCGAACACACTACCTCCGAAGACTGGCAGAAATTAATGAATACCAATTTTTGGGGCTGCGTTAACACAATTCAAGAAATTTTGCCACATTTTCTGGAACGAAAAACAGGGACAATAGTCAATGTGGGTTCCATTGGCGGCAAAATGCCTTTGCCTCAAATGACTGCTTATTGCGCCAGCAAATATGCAGTAACGGGTTTAACAGAAACTTTGCGATTGGAATTAGCGCCTCACGGAATTCACGTTTGCGCCGTGCATCCGGGCCTGATTAACAGCGATTTTTTAGAAAGAGCTCAATTTCGCGATCGAGACGAACCCGCAGTCGAATTGCGCCGCCAACAAATGACCAAAATGGTGAAATCTGAGTGGGCAACTAAACCTGAAGATATTGCTCGATCTATCTGGGATGCTGTGAAAAATCAGCATGGAGAAGTTACCGTCGGCCCTGCTTTTTTGGCGTCGGAAGCTTATCGGTTGTTCCCCGGTTTGATGCAGTGGGCAATGGCAAAGGGCAACTGAAGAACAGGCATCTTGCCTGTTCTTGAGAGATAATTAATCAATTAGCTGCTTCAAAGCAAAGAACTAGCAGTAATAAAACGGCCGTTTAAATCGGCTGGGGTCACGTTCAACACAGTACCCAACAAAGCATTAGTAAAACCGAATCTAATATTAGTAGCTTCTACGCGGCCGTTGCCATCGGGATCGAGACTTTGCCGCGAGATCCCCCCCTTGGCTAACAAACTCGTTCCCCCCGCTATAGTTCCAGGATCGATCAGCAGCAGTCTCGGATCGTTCAAGCTATAACTTACCTCTTCCAAGGAGATATTGCTGCTGGTAAATGCCACGCTAATTCCAATCGAATCGCTAGACTTATCAAAATCCACAATTACCGCGTCAGGAACTTCTATTCCAGCTACTCTGCTTCCCGCTTGATCGACTCTCAAAACAAAGACATCGCTCCCCCCATCACCTTTGTAAATATCCACCTCTCTGTCGCCAATTAAAGTATCGTTGCCTTCACCGCCAACTAACAAATCAACACCTTGTCCACCGCGCAGCAAATCATTTCCCGCACCCCCATCAAGGAAATCGCTATTTCTATCTCCTGTCAACAAATCCTCGCCAGTTTCTCCTAACACATCGTCATCATCTTTGCCACCGTAAATAGAATCACTGCCGACACCGCCTAAGAGGCTGTCTTTACCATCGTTGCCGAAAATCCGTTCTGCATCTGACGATCCCCTGACAGTATCATTGCCGCCCAGCATCCAAACTCCCCCAGGAAAACTAGCAAGTTGTCCTGGTGCAAGTGTAATATTTTCAGAAGAATTGTCTCCTACCAAACGAGAGATGTCTGAATTATCTGGGGTGAGTACCATAGTTGTATACTTGTAAAGTTTGTGCAATACGATCGTGGATATTTTGCAATATTCTACAGTTTAGTACGGTGTGCCAGAACACAGTTACTTTATCACTCGCGATCGAGCAATCGCTGGCGCACCCTACTAGACAGCTCTATGGATTCATCTTGGCACAAGCCTGATGGAAATACCCTAGATTACAATAAAAGTTAAAATTTGAGCCGATGCCAATTATCTTAGTTGAAGACTTGAGCAAAGTTTATCCGGTAGCGGTTAAAGAACCGGGACTTAAAGGAACAGTGCGGCACTTTTTTAAGCGCACTTACCGCAATGTCAAAGCAGTTGAGGGCGTTTCTTTCAGTATTGAACCTGGGGAAGTGGTGGGGTTTCTAGGTGCTAACGGTGCGGGCAAAACTACTACGCTGAAAATGCTGACTGGTTTGATTTATCCGTCTGTTGGTACTGTGAGAGTGTGCGATCGTACTCCTTTCCGTCGCCAAGCAGATTTTCTGCAAAGAATCACGTTAGTGATGGGACAGAAACAGCAGTTAATTTGGGATTTACCAGTGCTTGACTCTCTGCGAATCAATGCCGCTGTCTACGGCATTCCCGATACAGATTATCGGCGGCGAGTCGGAGAATTGACAGAGATGCTGTCGCTAGAAGGCAAGTTAAATCAGGCGGTGCGCAAGCTGTCTTTGGGCGAACGCATGAAAGCTGAATTGATGGCCGCACTAATGCACCAGCCGGAGGTATTATTTTTAGATGAACCGACTTTAGGTTTGGATATAAACGCACAGTTTAGCGTCAGGCAATTTCTGCGAGAATATAACGAGCGCTACCAAGCAACGGTGCTGTTGACGAGCCACTACATGGCTGATATTACTGCTTTGTGCAAGCGCGTTTTGTTAATCCATGAAGGTCAATTAGTTTATGATGGGAGTTTGGACGGATTGCTCGACAGGTTTGCACCTTATCGGGAAGTTCAGGTAAAATTAGCTAAGCCGCTGGCAAAAGATAGTGCTTTTGCTTACGGGGAGGTAGAATCTATTGAGGGACAATCAGTGCGTTTTTTAGTGAAAAGGGAAGAGCTGACGGTGAGCGTGGCTAAGATTTTGGCGGAGTTAGAAGTGATAGATTTGACTGTTACCGATCCGCCAATTGAAGAGGTGATCGGTAGAGTTTTTCGCACGGGAAAAGTGTAATGTTTTTTGCTGGGTTCATTCTCCATAACAGGCAAGATACCTGTTCCAATAGAGTTTCAATGTTTTTGTGGAACGGGCTTCTAGCCCGTTGCTAACCCCAAAAAACAGGCATCTTGTCTGTTCCACTAGAGTTATAAAGTAGAACAGACAAGATGCCTGTTACACGAGAGATTCAATGTTTTGTGGAACGGGCTTCTAGCCCGTTGCTAACCCCAAAAAATTAACTCTAAAATTGATATGAACAGAATTGTTAGAATTGCTAAAACTTTGCTAGTTGCCTACTACGCTTATATGCTCGAATACCGGGCGGAATTGTTTTTATGGGCGCTGTCGGGAGCTTTGCCGTTTATCTTGATGGGCGTGTGGATGCAAGCAGCCGAGACTGGTCAATTCGGGCTGAATTCGCTCGACTTTGCCCGTTATTTTTTAGCGGCTTTCATTGTCAGGCAAACAAATGTAGTTTGGGTGATTTGGGAGTTTGAAAAGGAAGTAGTGCAAGGCAGGCTATCTAATAGATTGTTGCAGCCTCTCGATCCAGTATGGCATCACTTTGTATCTCACGTTTCCGAAAGGTTTGCGCGGCTGCCGTTTGTATTCGGATTAGTGCTGCTATTTTTTGCACTTTACCCGCAGTCTTTTTGGCTGCCGAGTTTGGGCAGGTTTTTGTTATTTGTGTTGGTTGTCGTCTTGGCTTTTTGCTTTCGGTTCTTGATACAGTATACTTTTGCACTGTTTGCTTTTTGGCTGGAAAGGGCAAGTGCGATCGAAGAATTCTGGTTTTTAATTTACCTATTTTTATCGGGACTTGTAGCGCCGCTAGAAGTGTTGCCCGCACCCGTGCGCGAAGTAGTTTTGTGGACGCCGTTTCCTTACTTGATTCATTTTCCCGCTTCAATCTTGATCGGATTGCCCGTAGATGTAGGCCGCAGTTTGTTGGTAATGTTGGGTTGGAGTGCGGTGTTTTTTGTGTGGAATCGCTGGCTTTGGCGGCAGGGCTTGAAGCAGTATTCGGGGATGGGAGCTTAAATAATAATTAAAAATTAGAAAACTGTAAGGTGCGTCACAGTAAGATGTTAATCGTTTTATCAAAAAGACTTCGGTGACGCACCTACTTAACATGAGTTAAAAGAAACAATGCAACTTTAGGCAAGCTGCAAACTCTTATGCGATCGGTAATTCCAAATCTAAAATCTAAAATTTAAAATGTTATAACTCGATCGCAGACATCATGCAAAAATGCAATCGAGAGTATTCGACAATTGCATAAACATCCATTTTTTGTATCTATAAGTACAAAATTTTAATATAAAGTCTTATATTAATAAACCCAACGACTGATAAACGGGATAAAAGAGATTCTAATGACAGCCAAAAAAAACCTCATTGTAATCGGCAATGGCATGGTAGGTCACAAGTTCCTAGAGTTAATGGTCAGCTCGGATGCTGCCAAAAACTGGAATTTAATTACTTTTTGTGAAGAACCGCGCGTTGCTTACGATCGCGTAAACCTCAGCGGATTTTTCTCTGGCAAAACAGCGGGAGATTTATCTCTAGTTGCACCGGGATTTTATCAAGAAAACGACATAAAGATTCACATCGGCGACAAAGCAGTAGCCATCAATCGCGAACAAAAAATAGTTTCTTCAGCCAACGGTTTAGAAGTTCCCTACGACAAAATTGTTCTGGCCACTGGTTCCTATCCATTTGTACCGCCAATTAAAGGTAAAAACGCTACAGGAACTTTTGTTTACCGGACAATTGACGACCTGGAGGCGATGTCAGATTACGCTAAAAATTGCCAAACAGGTGTAGTAATTGGCGGCGGTTTGTTAGGTCTAGAATGTGCTAACGCTCTCCAAAATATGGGCTTAAAAACTCACGTTGTTGAGTTTGCATCGCGGCTGATGCCCGTGCAAGTTGACGAGATTGGCGGTGCGATTCTCCGCAGCAAAATAGAAGAGTTGGGGGTTTCGGTTCACACCAGCAAATCTACAATAGAAATTGTTAGCGAAGATGGCAAAGTTACTAAAATGCTGTTTGCTGACGGTTCGGAATTGGCAACAAATATGATTGTCTTTTCTGCTGGCATTCGCCCCCGCGATGAAATTGCGAGAAGTTGCGGTATACAAGTAGGAGAACGCGGCGGCATTGTGATTAATGATAGCTGCCAAACTTCCGATCCTGACATTTATGCGATCGGAGAATGTGCCCTTTATCAAAATCGCATCTACGGCTTAGTTGCACCTGGGTATAAAATGGCAAGCGTAGCGGCAGATATTTTGAGCCGTGCAGCGGATGACGGGCAAGATGCCCGTCCCACAAGCACTTTTACAGGTGCGGATATGTCCACTAAACTCAAATTATTGGGGGTGGATGTCGCTAGTTTTGGAGATGCTTTTGCTAAGTCCGCAGATGCTAAAGAAATTGTTGTTGCTGACACCTTCCAAGGCATTTACAAAAAATTAGTTTTAAATCAAGACGGCAGCCGCATTTTAGGCGGAATTCTCGTAGGAGATGCCTCAGCTTACGGCACTTTGCTGCAATTCATGCAAAATGAAATTGCTCTGCCGCCACATCCTGAAGATTTGTTAATGCCACCGCGATCGGGCGGATCGTCTACTGGCTTGGGTGTGGACAGTTTGCCGGATTCTGCTCAAATTTGTTCTTGCAATAATGTCAGTAAAGGGCAGATTTGTGAAGCGATTCGCGATCGCAATTTAACCGATGTTGCCAGCGTCAAGAAATGCACTCAAGCTGGGACGGGCTGCGGCGGGTGCGTGCCTTTGGTGACTGATATCTTCAAGTCGGAGATGAAAAAAGCTGGGTTCGCCGTCAAAAATCATCTCTGCGAACATTTTGAATATTCCCGTCAAGAATTGTACCATTTACTACGCTCTCAAGAGATTAAAACCTTTGAGGAATTGATTGAAAGACACGGCAAAGGTAAGGGTTGCGAAATTTGCAAGCCTGCTGTTGGTTCGATGCTGGCTTCTACTTGGAATGACCATATTTTAGAGAAGCCTCACGTCAGTTTGCAAGATACGAACGATTACTTTTTGGCAAACATTCAGCGCGACGGTACTTATTCGGTAGTGCCCCGAATACCGGGGGGAGAAATCACGCCGGATAAGTTGATTGTTTTGGGGGAAGTTGCCAAGGATTTTGGACTTTATACTAAGATTACTGGCGGACAACGGATTGATTTGTTTGGGGCTAGGGTGGATCAATTGCCCCATATTTGGCGTCGGTTGATTGATGCGGGATTTGAGTCCGGACACGCTTACGGTAAGGCTCTGCGTACTGTAAAATCTTGTGTTGGTAGCACTTGGTGTCGCTTTGGGGTGCAGGATTCTACGAGTTTGGCGATCGAAGTTGAATTGCGGTATCGCGGTTTGCGATCGCCCCACAAGCTCAAATCTGCTGTCTCTGGTTGCACTCGCGAATGCGCGGAAGCTCAAAGCAAGGATTTTGGGATAATTGCTACTGAGAATGGTTGGAATTTGTACGTGTGCGGCAACGGCGGGATTAAGCCACAGCACGCGGTTTTGCTGGCGACTGATATCGATAAGGAAACGCTGATTAAGTATATCGATCGATTCTTGGTTTTCTACATCCGCACGGCAGACAGATTGGAACGGACTGCTACTTGGTTGAACAAGCTTGAGGGCGGGATTGAATACTTAAAGCAGGTAATTGTTGAAGATTCTCTCGGCATTTGTGCAGAATTAGAAGCGCAGATGGAACATTTGGTAAATACTTATCAATGCGAGTGGAAAACGACGATTGAAGACCCGCAAAAGGTGCAGCGGTTTAAGCATTTTGTGAATTCTGATTTGCCCGATCCGAGTATTGTTCGCGTCGAGGAACGGGGACAAACGCGGCCTCCTTACGAATACGAAAAGGCTCTGGCTGGAGTTTCGGAATAACCCCTCCCCAGCCCTCCCCTTGAATCAGGGGAGGGAGCAAGATAACCCCTCCCCAGCCCTCCCCTTGAATCAGGAGAGGGAGCAAGAATCTCGTTCCCGGGCTCTGCCTGGGAATGAATTCCGGGAGGCTATGCCTCCTTCTGCGAGGCGAGGCATAGCCTCGAAACCTACGTTCCCAGCCGGAGATTGGGAACGAGATTGAAGTAAACTAACAGGAAAAGAAGATGGTTCAATCATTACAACTTTCCGATACAGTAACAACTTGGGTAGATGTGTGTTCTCTCGATGCGATCGCCCCTTATACTGGAGTTTGCGCTTTAGTTAAAGGCGAACAAGTGGCGATTTTCCGAGTGGGAAACGGGGATCGAGTTTATGCGCTTAGCAATTACGACCCGTTTAGCAAAGCTTTTGTTTTGTCGCGGGGAATTGTGGGGGATCGCAACGGCACTCTCAAAGTTGCTTCTCCCATTTACAAGCAAAACTTTAGTCTGACTACCGGGCAATGTCTGGACGATGAAACGGTAAAGATTCCTACTTTTGCGGTTCGGGTTGCAGCCGATCGCGTCCAAGTAGCTGTTAGCTAGATTCAGCAGCTTAATTGTTCGATCGCCATCCGCCACCACCTAACATTTCTATGGGTGGTGGCGGATTTTGCATTGAGACGCGACCCCGTAGTTGTGGTATAAAATGGAGTTAATCGGCGACCTACTCCAGGAAGGCTCAAAAAACTCTAAACTAATACTGGATCGGGTTTCGGATTTTTAATGCAAACAAAATCGAGGGGCAGGATATCGGTATGTTGTTAAAAAAACTTGTTTCCGAAAATAATCCCCAGACTGTAGCAGAGTTAATCGACGCACAACTCAAAATCGGTCAACTGACTTGGGGCGAACTCAGCACACAAGTTTTCGGCCAGCACTGGCGGGACGAATCTTTTCACGAAGTCCTCACAGAAATTGCAGCTAAGCTCGACAAAGAAACAGCGAGCAAAATTATAGAATATCTCACAGCTCAAAACGGTCAACAAGAAAAATTTATTAATTTGTTTTTAGCAGCGCAATGCTTGTTAAAAGTTAAACATGATGTTAATAAAAAAACCGCAAAAAAACTGTTAAACGCTTTAAAAAAGTTATCGCAATACGGCACGGGTTTCCTGATTCTTTATCAAAGCGCTCAAGAATTGCAGGAAACTTATCAAATTCGCAATCGATCGATCGCCGCGATCGCCCAAACTTGGAAAAACGACCCGCAAACCCTGCCCTGGCTGAAAATACTCGCTCACTCCAGTGACTGCGGCGAAGTCCGAGCCACAGCAGTCGGAGCAATCGCCCGCGGTTGGCCAGACCAGCCAGAAATTTACCTGATGCTCAAAAACCTCGCCAAATCCGATGGAAGCTGGGCAGTGCGATCGACCTGCGTGCGAGAAATGGCTTGTGGTTGGTCAGACACGAACGATACCTTGCCGCTGCTGACTGCCTTGGCTCAGTTCGATCAAAGTCCCGCAGTCCGCACCGCAGCACTCGAACAGTTGGCATCTAATTGGCCCGATCGCACAGATACCTTGCTGCTGCTGAGAACCGCCGCCGAATCCGACGAAAATTTGGGAGTGCGAGTCGCAGCCTGGCAAGAAATAGCCAGAGGTTGGCACAGCCTTTTAGGCACGCTTTCCCTGCTCAAAAACCTTGCCCAGACAGGAAGTTCTATCCTGCGAACCGTAGCGGTGCGGGAGTTGGCAGCGGGCTGGCCCGCCGCCGCCGACGTTTGCCTGCTGCTGAAAACCCTAGCCGAATCCGACAGCAGCAAAGAAGTGCGGACAGCAGCCTTAGAAGAATTGGCTTCGCACTGGCCCGGCGAACCAGACATTTACCCGCTGCTGAAAACTAAAGCCGAGTCCGACGCGAGTTCTAGCGTCCGGCGCTCAGCAGTGCAAGCAATTGCCTCTGGCTGGCCCGGGAACCCCGAAACTCTGACTTTTTTGAAAAATATAGCATTGGGCGATCGCGACGCCGACCTGCGAGAAATAGCCCTACAACAGATAGCCGCAGGTTGGCCCGACCACCCAGAAACCCTGCCCCTGCTGCAAAAAATAGCTGATTCCGAGGATTACTGGACTGTGCGGCAAGTAGTAGTGGAAGCCGTCGCCGCAATGCCGTCAGCCAGTCTTGAAGTTTTTGCTTGGTTGCAAAATCTCGCCGAGTCAGACAGACACCTGAACGTCCGAGAAACTGCGGTGGAAGAGATCGCAAAACGCTGGTCTCACCGGGGCGAGACGCTGCCTTTCCTCAAAAGCCTGGTCGAGTCGGAGCAAGATTCTCACCTGCTGAGCGTGCTGGTGCGGGCGATCGTGCGGGGGTGGCCAGACGACCCGGAAACCTTGCCTTGGCTGAAAATTCAGCTCGATTCTAGCGATGCGCTGGTCCGCCCGGCGGCGCTGCTTGAACTCGCTTACAACTGGCCGGACAACCCTGAAACTTGGATGCTGCTGGAGGCTAAAGCAGAGGGTGATGAGAGTCCGGCTGTCAGGCAAATGGCTTTGCAAAAGTTAGCCCGGGCGCGGACAAATCAGTCTCAAACTTTCGAGTGGCTCAAAAGTAGAGCTCAAAAGGATGAAGATTCGCAGGTGCGGGCGATCGCCCTGGTAGAGTTAATGCGGGGATGGAAAGACGAGCCGGGAATGTTTGAGTTTTTGCGCGATCGAGCTTTGAGCGATGTTGACAGTCAAAACGGTTCTTTTCCTTACAATCCCAGATTTACAGCACTCGAAGCGATTATCGAACATTATCCCGAAAATCCGGGAGTTGTGCCCTTGTTGCGATCGCTTGCAGTTTCCGACACCGACGAGCAAGTGCGGGCCTTAGCGGGTCGCCGCCTGCGCAGCCAAGACTGGTAAACAGAAACAATCGCTTTTTTTAATATCTGCTGCAGTTATCCGGACGATCGCCGCTTTTGATAGTAGATGAATTTGCTTTGGTCTAAAAGATACTTTGCACCGGAGCAAGCACTTCTTAGTGTGAGATTTATTGACTATTTAAGCAACGCGTAAAGGAGTACGTGTGATGGGTACTAAATTCAAGAGAAGAATTCTCTCAATTGATGGTGGTGGTATTCGGGGTATCATTCCTGCGATCCTTCTCAACTACATTGAAGAGCGCACAGGAAAACGCATAGCAACAATGTTTGATTTTATTGCAGGCACTTCAACCGGAGGCATTTTAGCACTGGGTTTAACTAAAAAGAACTCTGACTCTAGCATCAATAATGAGCCCGAGTATACCGCTGCCGAACTTGTAAATTTCTATCGCAAATATGGACAAAAGATTTTTAATGAGTATGTTCCAGTAAATTTTGATGATTTGCTACAACCCAAGCACAACCCAAAAGGTAGGGAAGAAGTTTTAAAGGCTCTTCTAGGTGAAGCTAAGGTTGAAGAGGCCTTACGAGAAATTTTCATCCCGAGCTATGATATCGAACTCAGAGCACCGATTTTTTTTACAAGCAACCGGGATGCAGAGGAACCAGAAAGTATTCATAGCCGCAAATTATGTAGCGGATTCAAAATGTGGGAGGCAGGAATGGCAACTTCTGCTGCACCGACATTCTTTCCACCCTACGAACTCGAAACGGCACATACTACCGATGAGGGACATTACGCTTTGATAGACGGTGGAGTTTTTGCAAATAATCCTTCCTCACTTGCAATGATGGAGGCGATGATTTCTTACAAGAGAAAGACTAAGGAAGAACTATACCGTAAGGATATCCTTATTGTTTCTCTGGGTACTGGCTCAGTAACTAGGAGATATAAGTATAGAGACGCCAAAAATTGGGGACAAATCAAATGGGCACTTCCCTTACTTAACGTTGTTTTCGATGGTCAAAGCGAATCCGTTGCGTTTCAGCTAGATCAGCTAATGGTGACTAAAGGAGACCAAGACAATAACCGAAACTACTATCGTTTTCAACTTCAATTGAGTAGGGAGAATGGTCAGGATCAAATGGACAATGCAAGTCCCAGTAATATCGATCACCTTGAGGAGCGAGCTGAAAAACTGATCGAACACAGTAAGACAGATTTGAATGAGTTGTGTAATCTTTTGAAGGAGGAAACTGAACTATATTCTAATTAACCGCACCGTTAAATCGAGCTCCGGTTGGAAGATTTTTAATGGGGTAAGACTTTGTGTGTATTCATTCCCACAACAGGGCATCCCAAACCGCACCGCTTCCCCCATCATCGAACAACGATCGCGATCCGAAGCCGTTTTCTCCCACCTGAGCAAGTGTTCCCGAAAATTCGGGAGTTGTGCCAATGTTGCGATCGCTTGTAGTTTCCGACGCCGACGAGCAAGTCAATGCCTTAGCGGGCTGCAGGCTGCACAGCCAAGATTGGTAAACAAAAACAATACCCCAGTTTCTCCAACAGTCCTCGACGCCAAGCCTCTGCACAAGCCCGTGACATGTAGCGGCAATTCCGCGTGGTTGCCCCGTCTGTGGTGATGTTGCGTCCAGGATTGTCCAAGAAACCGGGGTTCAAGAAATTTCCCAACAGTTCTTAATTATGTCTCGCGAACTTCCGAGGTAATTCCTTCAGGTTGTGCTGTTGCCGTCAGAAATTCCAAAATTTGGTCAGGAGTTAAGTTTGGATTAGCCTGAAGCATTAGAGCAACTACACCTGCAACATAGGGAGCAGCCATAGAAGTTCCGTTCAATATGCCATAACCATCTACGTTTCTCGGCGTAATCGGAACTGTAGATAAGACTTCATAGCCCGGAGCAACCACAAAATTGGTTGTTATCGAACCAGCAGGATTGGAAAAAATTGTTACCTGTTTACCTGGAGTTGTTACTGCTCCGACAGCTACTCCCAAATTGTCGAAAGCATAAAATGCTGGAAAACTTGGTTCGCTTGGGTTGAGTTTATCCCTATCATTTCCCGCTGCCATTACCACAAAAACCCCAGCTCCCTTGGCATCTTCTAGGGCTTTCCGTACTTCGTTATTAAGGAACTCTAGCCCGCCCAAACTCATGTTAATCACATCTGCACCATTGTTTACCGCATAGCGGATGCCGTCAACGAGATTTGAAACAGATACATCTCCAAAATTTCCGACCCTAATCGGCATAATCTGAGCCTCATAAGCCACCCCATTCATTTCCAGCGTATTATTGAGAGGAGTGATGTCAATTCCATTTCTTTGGGCCCCTATGATTCCTGCTACATGAGTTCCGTGAAACCCACGCCGATCATTTAACTCTGGGGAGGGATTTGCATCGCCATCCACAAAATCCCACCCATTTACATCATCGCTAACTCCATTGAGATCGTCATCAATACCATTCCCCGGAATTTCATTAGGATTCCGCCAGATATTGCTCTTTAAATCGGGATGACTCAAGTCAACGCCACTATCGAGTACCGCAACCACAACACCTTTACCCGTGTATCCTGCTTTCCAGGCTGGGGCAACGTTTAGCAGGTTTAAGTCCGCTATATTATTAAACTTAGTTGCAGTGGTGAGCGGGTCAGCAGCATCCAACTGCTGTTTATCAGTGGCAGCCGCAACGGCCGCTGCTGCATCCACCAGCCCGTAGCCGAACAAATTGTTGAAATTATCTGTTGTCGGTGCAGCTAAGATGCTGAGGTTATAGCGCGTGTTGCCTGCAAAAGAATTGACTCCGAGGAAATAACTACCTGCTGGCAAACCTCTAAAGAAAATTTCCTCTGGATTGTTCCCTTGCTGTTGAGGAACGCCAAGAATTTCACCAAAATCAACCTTATTGTTTTTATTAACATCTTGAAACAGCACTAAATCTGCATCTGTACCTGGATATATTCCCCGCAAGTTGACTTGAAGGTTGCTGGGCTGTGGGAGATCAAATTTGTAGAGTTTCGCAGGTTGTTTTTCCTCAACAAAGTCGTCCAACGAACCCTGGATTCTGCTGCTGAATGTGCCAATAGGAATAGCTTGGTTTAGCCCGAACTGAATTGGCTGGACATTGATATCGAGGTTGTAGCCGGTGTTAGCTCCCCGAACAGCTTGTTCAACGAAGATAAAGTATCTGCTGGGTACAAAAAAGCGACTTTCAATGACTTCTGACTGAGTTCCAGAATTGCGGGAGGCAGAGACAGAGACGATTTCGTCTGGACTCAGTTGACCGTCGAGATTAGCATCCCTCACCAAGAATAAATTAGCGTCCCCATTCAAACCGCTGAGTTGTAATTGAATACTGCTCGGTGTGTTAGTAGTAGTAAAAGTGTAAATATCTCGTAAGTCGTCTTCTCCTACGAAGTCCTTGAGCGACTGAATTGGATTTTTCAGGACATCGAGATTTATTGGTCTGTTAAGGTTGTCATCTAAGACAAAATCGGCAGGGGCAAAACGATCCCGGAGTTCTGCGGGCGAAACGTTGGCTACCTGTCCCAATATCCTGTTATTAGCTTTAATCTTAATTAAAGTTCCCCCTGCCCAGGGTTCTAGATTTAGGTCAGCTTCGCTGAGGTTGTCAGTTAATCCAATGCCGTCAAATCTAGGGTCGAAGTCAGCGATCCAATCTACTGCTGCATTTAGTAGATCTGTTCGGAGTACAAACGTATCGTTGCCACCACCACCAACTAGCGTATCTCCATCCAAGTCGCCAGCCAAAATGTCATCGCCCTCATCACCTCTAAGTAGGTCGCTGCCTTGACCTGCACGCAACAAGTCATTTCCTTGACCTCCGATGAGGGCATCGTTACCGACATACCCGAACAGCAAATCCTCACCGCCACCGCCATCGATCGATTCTGGAGAGACCGAACCAATCACAATATCATTACCTTCTAAAGCCCGCAGTCCTCTGGTGAAGGGATTTAAAAGTCCTGGGGTTAGCCTGAAGTAATCAGAATTGGGAGTTAGATCGAAAAAGTTACCGTCATTGCTGGAACTATTCACAACAAGATGCTCCTGGTCAGATTAACAAATATATTTTAAGAATTTAAAAAAAAATAATCATGAAATTTCAACGTTTTTTAACAATACAGGGCTTACGCACCTGGCACACTAAATTTTAATTTTAGGGTGCATCAGATAAAGTACTCGAACGGTTATAGAGGGTTGAGATATCTGAGGCACCTTGCTAATTATGACAATCGCGTCAGTCCTGCAATAGTCAAAGAAGATTATGTTCCTCTTCCTGGCTCGATCGAGCTGGCGATCGCCAGCCTGGTGATTTCGGGACTAGGGAATATGCTGTCAATGCAACAGAACGCATAGGACATAACACAAACGCATTGCTTAATCAAGGTGTGAAAAAAATCAGTGAAAAATCCCGAAGCTTTGTGTGTAATGGTTTACATTAGTTGCATATTTAGCATTTCATACCGTAAATCAGCAACTCCCAGAAACAGTGCGAAAATCCCCCAGTACCGATCGCACATATCGATTTATTCCGATAAAAGGCCGATCGCATACCGCACCGCTTCCCCCATCATCGAACCCCAAATGCGATCGGACGCCGTTTTCTCCCACGCGAGCAACTGTTCCCGAAACAGCGGGTCTTGCTTGGCAGTAATGCACGATGCTTGCCATTTCCGACGCAGAAGAGCAAGTGCGGGTATTAGCCAATCTCCGGCTTCAAGTGTTCACAATTAACTGTTAATAATCGATTAAAAGGGTAATTGCATACCGCACCGCTTCCCCCATCATCGAACAGCGAACGCGATCGGATGCCGTTTTCTCCCACCTGAGCAACTGTTCCCGAAACACCGGGTCTTGCTTGGCCCGCTGCACGATCGCCTGACTGATGACTTTCTTTTGAATCTGCTCTGTCGGGATACCTTGCTGCTTCAAATAATCCAACAGCCGCTGCACGCTTTCGGAGAATTTATCCGGCGTCTGAGACATCAAAATAAACGAAATTTGGCGCACCATTCGCTGGTAGATTTCCTGTCTTCTGAGCAACGCCTCCTTCTGACTCGGCTCCGGGTTGTTACTAGGAATAGCCAAGTCGAGCAAACTCAAAATTTCAGCGCCCTTGGCTAAAACCTTTTCCAGCATATCTGGATAAAGCGCCAATATGCGATCGCCCAAAATCTTGCCATTCACCAAACGGTTCGCGCTCAGCCGCAGTAAATGTTGTTCTCCAGCAGACTCAAAAAATTGAACGTTCAACTTGAGTTCGCGGCTTTCCAACTCTACCCGACGCACCGTAAAAACCAAAGCTTCCCAATTAGGAGGTTCAGCAAAACTCACTTCCACAATCGAACTTTCCTCTTGATGCTGCCGCCCCAATTCCCCAGACTCAAAATCGCGATCGACGGGCAAGCGATTTGCCGCAACTTTCGCAGTATAATCAAACTGAGTAAAAACATAGCGACAGTCAACCTTCGACAGATCGACATCTTGAACTTGCCAATTTTGAATGCAGCAGCCCGTAAGCTGCGCCCCCTCCAAATTCGTCCGAATCAAACGGCACTCAATCAAACAAGCTTCTCTTAAATCCACCTCACCTAACATCGCATCCATCAAATAAGCGCCGCTCAAATCAGCTTTTTGCAAATCAGCATTGCGCAAATTAGCTTCGCTCAAATCCGCCCGCAGCAAATACACTCCTTTCAGGTTAGCTCGCAGCAAAAGCGCCTTCTTAAAACTCGCTTTCAATAAATAAGAACCTGCCAGATTAGCTCGACTCAAATCAGCGTTATCCAGCACCGCCTCAGTCAAATCCGCCCCCGCCAGCACAGCTCGGTGCAAGTCAGCGCCCGTCAGATTTGCCGATCGCATTTGAGCGCCATTCAAGTCAGCTTCAATCAAATTTACACCGATTAAAATTGCCGATCGCAAATTCGCTTCCACCAAATGCGCTTCCCGCAAATTAGCACCAGTTAAATTAGCACCCACAAGACTGGCGCGGTTGAGATTCGCCTCCATCAATTCCGCCGCCATCAACTTCGCGCCGTCGAGTTTAGCGCCGGCCAAATTAATTTGGTCAGATTTAACTCTTTGAAGATTAGCACCGCCCAAATCCGCTTCAGGCAGCGCTGCCCAATTGAGCTCTGCCGCTTCCAAACAAGCAAGGCGCAAATCCGCTTTAGCAAGATTTGCCCCGCTCAAATTTGCCCCGCTCAGATTCGCCCCAGCCAGCCCCACACTGCGGAGATCCGCGCGGCGCAAACAAGCCCCTATCAACTTGGCATTGCTCAAAAAAGACCAGCTCAAATTAGCACCGGTCAAGTTAGCACCAGTGAAGTCTATTTCTCGCAGGTTAACACCGCTCAAACTAGCGCCGCTGAGGTCTATGTGACCAAAGTTGCGCTCTCCCTGTTGATAGCGCTGTAAAAATTCTTGTGTTTGCATTCCGCAGGTTTGGGGGCTGGCAATTTAGCTGTTTTAGGACGCGCTGGTCAATCGATTTTAGATTTTAGATTTGAGATTTTAGATTTGAAGCATTGACCCCAAAGATAAATTCGGGGGTTCCTTTATCGGATACAGGTTTTTTATTTCTGGACGGATGAATCCGGGGGCTTGTATCCTGGATGCTTGATTGTCAATAACTTTAACTCTAAGGTGCGCACGGAACACTACCGGGCTGGGCACGGGGACACTACCTCTACTACTTACTGCCAGAACTCACGTCCTCCGGGCGATCCGTGCGTACTTTACCCCTATAGATAGCAGCTCAAAGGATTTGTTGCTTGACATTCTCACGCCCGCTAAAGCAACGGTGATTCTAAACATCACTGTTTAGGCTTCCTCTTTCGGCGACCCGACTTATTTGAAAGAGTCTCCTCATTCAAACAGAGGTCGATATCTCCAGAGGCGTTTGAGGTTCCCGTATGCCCTACGGTACGCAATCCTAGTTCTAATATGTTGCGAGCGGCATTCCAATCTCGGTCTAAAACAAATCCACAATGCGGACAAATATGTGTTCTTTGACTTAACGATTTCTTCGCGACTTTCCCGCAATTAGAACAATTTTGACTTGTATAGTGTGGTGGCACTGCAACAGTCGCCACCCCAAATACTTTGCCAAAATATTCAACCCAATTCCTAAAAGCTGTCCAGGCTGCATCTGATATAGACTTGGACAGCTTTTTATTTTTAACCATGTTACGCACCGACAAGTCCTCATAGGCTACCAAGTCGTTGGACTGGATTACGCACCTTGCTAATTTCACGGCAAAGTCTTTACGTCGCCTACTTACCTTGAGGTGTTTTCTGCTTAAACGATTCCGAGCCGCTTCTCTATTTTTAGAGCCTTTCTGCGTTCTAGAAAGCCTGCGATTAAGCTTTTTAAGCGACCTCTCAGACTTTCTCAGATGGCGTGGATTCTCTACGGTGTTTCCGTCAGAGTCTGTATAGAAGTGCGTTAACCCTACGTCTAAACCAATGGTTCGTCCCGTAGGTTCCCGCTTTTCATTTCGTTCGACATCAATAATTAAAGTCAGTGACTCTCTCGCGAGAGCCACTCCTCTCCAAAACCGTGCGTAACAGTTTCCCGTTACACGGCTCCTCAGTGATCTGGCGTTTGTCACACGCACCTCATTACCAACATATCCTCTTTCCAATACCAATTTTGGTTGAGGGGTGGTTTAGGCTTGACGCTATTGCAGTCAGATTGTTTGCCGTAACTACCGTCTAAGGCAGTTTTTGTGTCGTGGCAGTGTCGATGAAGAAGTTGCCAATTTTCATATGAATCCTTGCCACCTTTCGATTTGGGGATTTTGTGGTCTAGCTCTATGACATCTTCATCTTTAAAGTACATTCCGCAGTGAGCGCATTTACCATTCTGTTTTTTCAGCAGGGATGCTGTTCGCTTAGGCATCTCTGGATGGTCGCCCATTCTTATGCTCCAATAGACCAGATTTCCGTCGTATGGTGACGCTTCGCCTTTAACTTTTACATGACGTTTTATAGGTGTTGTGTCATGTTTTTGTAACCGTAAAGGATTTTGTCCTTCTAGCTTGGTTGCGAAGACCCAGTTATCGCCGTTTATGGATTGCCAGTATTTTTTTGTTATCCATTTGCCTGTTTTTTGGGGATGGCGGCGTTTTGCCCAATAACGTAGTTTCCAGTACACCAAAAAATCTAAGTGAGAATATGTCTTTTTACTCACTTGTGTTGAGTAGTAATTTGCCCATCCTCTGATTATTGGGTTGAGATTTTTAATTAACCCTGATTGCGGTACCGCTTTGTGGGCATTGATTACTTCTACAAGGTTTTTGTAGTGTTCCTGTACTTTTTCTTTGCTTGGGGTGATGAGTGTTATAAAACCTAGTGGCTCTTTTTTTGTATTCAGGTCTGTTCGGTATTTTCCTACTTTTACCTGCTTAATATTGAACCCCAAAAAGTCAAGCCCTGGGTTTTCCCTTTCAAATTGTTTTAGGGTGTGGGCTATTCTTGTTTTGCTAGGTTTTAATTCCAGACCTATGCCTTTTAACCATTCTGAGATTAACTCTTTGCATTCTTGGACGACGGTTATATTTTCGTGGAGAATCACGAAATCATCGGCGTACCGAATGAGATTAAGACTGGTTCTTTTATCCCTTTTGGGCATTTTCTTGCCATTTGGGTATCTCATTTCTAGGGTTTCGGCGTGGGCTTTAACCCGTTCTTCCATCCCGTGGAGGGCAATGTTTGCTAATAGAGGTGAAATTACTCCCCCTTGTGGTGTACCCTCGAATGTAGGAAACAACTGTTTTCCATCCATAACTCCAGCCCTTAACCACGAGCGAATTTGTCGCCTAGTTCTGGGGCTGGTATTCAATTTTTTTAACAGTGCTTCATGGTTGATGCAGTCGAAACATTTTGCAATATCCGCATCCAGCACGTATTTGGCTTTATACCTAATTGCGTCGTATATAGCTTGAACCGCATCTTGGCATGACCTTCCGGGTCTGAACCCATAACTGTTAGGTTCAAATCGCGCTTCCCATTCAGGCTCTAGAGCCTGTTTGACAAGCGCTTGCAGTGCGCGGTCTTTCATTGTAGGTATTCCTAAAGGTCGTTTCTCTTCCCTACCAGGCTTTGGAATCCATACTCTTCTGGTTGGACATACCTTAGAACCCAATTTAATTTCCCCTATTAGGTTTTGACGTTGCTTTGGGGTTAGTGATTTGACACCATCTACACCAGCCGTCTTTTTTCCTTGGTTATCTTGGGTGACTCTACGAACCGCGATACATTTTGCCGACCAGGAACTCATCAACAACTTTTGGAGCCTGCGAAGTGTCTTGACATCTCCACGTTGAGAGGCTTTGTAAATCCGCTTTTGCAGCTTGAACATTCTCCTCTCTAGCTTTTGCCAAGGGATTTGGTTCCATTCATACATCGGTTGTTCTATCGTGTCCATGACTTATACACTGCTACTTGTAGCTTTACAATCCATGTCACCGTGAGTCTGTTAGCCTATCCTTGCTGTTAGACAAGGCATTTGCTTTTGACTCAATCTTTCCCGTTCGTAGCATACGGTTAGCACCTGCTCAGTTATCGACCTAACTGAGAGCTATCGAGCGGTTTACTTCGTTCCCAATAACCATTGATTGAACCGTTAGAATGATGCTTCTCCTCCGGGTTTTAGGGAAGTGCTTGTCGGTCAATTTCTGGCTTGCCAACTCCCTATCCTTGCCCATTTTGGGTCATCCAGCGTATCAGCCTTATTTCGCTGGTTCGTTCTAACGAAGGCTCACACACATCTTTGCTCTCGCTATTCATAGGTTCTTGCTCAACGGATGCTAGATTAGGCTTCCAGCATTGCCGCCTTTCATCCCCGCTTTACGGATTGATGGCTAGTCGCTACCGTAGGGGAAGTGCTTTCACCACTGCACTTGTGGGGTGGGATTTTAGTTTTCTAGGTTACTTACTATCACCCACATGGTTATTGAGTTGTCATCTAACAGAGGATTAAAGTGCGAACTCTATCCTTATTGGATTACCCTATTAGAGCCTGGAATCCCCCTAATTTAGTTAGGTTTCTCCAGAACGAATCGCACCAGAATTGCACGTAGTATCCATCGGCTCGACGAACTACGCGCACCCGCTTGACTTGACTTAGCTGGTAGAAGTGAAGGTCGCGAGTTCCCCATAATTTAAAACTTCCTGCTTTGAATCCATCACTGAAAGTTATATTTCGCCTGTCGTCAGAAAGCTTCCATCCGCAATTCTTGTATTCAACAGAACCGTGCGTTTCATGCTTTTTGAAACGGGGAAAACCTTTCTTTCCGGGTTTTGCTTTTTTGCAGTTGTAGAAAAACCGTGCAATCGCTGACCAAGCTCTTTCGGCCGAAGCCTGCCTAGCCATTGAGTTAAGCTTGGCAGCGAACGGAAATTCCCTGGCTAAGATTGCACAATAAGCGCTTAACTCATAGCGACCTACACCTTTTGTGTCCATCCAGTACCTGATGCAGCTATTACGAATGAAGCGAGCAGTACGAATGGCTTCGTCTAGCCGTTCGTACTGCTCGCTCTTTCCTTCTAGCTTGGCTTCACATACTAACATTTACGTCGATGGAATCGATATAAAAACTATAGCACAGTTTTGACGGAATTAAAGCCGTCCTGTAACGACGGGGCTTTAAACCCATTTTTTCGGTAAGTTCTATTTTTACTACCAGTTTTACAGACTTTTGTAACTTCAAGTAGCCGAGTTCATATCTGATACGCTGCCCAGCCGGAGAGTGTTTTTACCTAAAGCGCTGCAATTCTTGCTGCAAGTGTTTTCCCCATTTAGTCGCTAGAGAAATTTCTGTAAAAGGAACCTGCACCGCAGCAGCATCTTTCAACAAAAATTCGAGGGCGATCGGACTTCCAGAACTCGGCGGCGACTCTAAATCAACTGCCTGAGAGTTGACTAACAACCGCAGCGACTGCACATCTTTTAAAGAAAAAGTTTGCAAATTCACAGGCCCGCTGCGAGTAGGTTTTCCCCAAGTTAAACTGTCTTCTTGCTGACCGAGTACAGCATAAATATCGTACTTGGCTTTAGCGAATTGTTCGGCCCAGACGCGATACGCTTCCAGCTTTTGATACTCGTTCCATCCAGCCCAAGCTAGAGAAATAAAAATTGCCAGCAGCGGCAGCCACATTAAACCTCTTTCCATGCAATACCCTTGTTCAAAATACTCGCTTGTTCTGTTTCTCATCTTCTCTAATGATACAATTAATTGAACTACTAAAACTTGCTCTGCAATTTAAACTAGAAATTAGAGCAATTTTTGATCGCTCAACAGCCACCGCCGAAAACTACCAACCCCCCGCGTGCGAGATCCCCACAAGTCGCAGCAAGGAAAACTGGCGCTGGCGGTGAAAATTGGGTTATTGTGGGGAACAAGCCTTCCCTAAACGGACGATCGGCCATGAAAAAGTTTTTCCTTCTGTGCTTATTTTTAATCGGGTTCGGCTGGGCGATTTCTAATTTCCCAGGACTTGCTACTCAAGGCACTTACGACTCGATTGTGCTGGATTTCCGCGAAGATTTGGGTGCTGCTGAGATTGCCAAAGAAGTAAATGCGATCGCTCAACAGTACCAAGTCGCACCGCAACTCAACAGCGAATTCTCAGCAGGCGACAATGTATATGTTGTTAAGGGCGATCGCACTTTGCTAAAGGCCCTGAGAAAATCAAATTTGGCTAAAGATACCGAATACATTGAACCGAACTACGTCTACAGCGCTTTAGAGATTCCCAACGACCCCATGTATACAAAGCAGTGGAATCTCCGCAGCATCAATGTAGAATCTGCCTGGAACGAAACCAAAGGCAGCGGCACAACAGTAGCGATAATTGACACGGGTATTACTCCAGTCGCTGACTTAAAAGAAACCAAATTTGTACCGGGCTATGACTTTGTAAACGATCGCGCCGAAGCCTACGATGACAACGGCCACGGTACTCACGTCGCAGGTACAGTCGCCCAATCAACTAACAACAATTATGGCGTCGCAGGGATCGCCTACGAAGCAGCTTTAATGCCACTAAAAGTGTTAAGCGGCAGCGGCGGCGGCACAGTTTCCGACATTGCCGAAGCGATTAAATTTGCTGCTGACAACGGCGCAGATGTCATCAACATGAGTCTCGGCGGCGGTGGCGAAAGTCAGTTAATGGAAGAGGCGATAGACTACGCCCACTCTAAAGGCGTTGTCATCATCGCAGCCGCAGGCAACTCCGGCGAGAGTTCTGCTTCTTATCCCGCCCGCTATCCCCACGTCATCGGCGTTTCCGCCCTCGGCCCGGACGACGAAAAAGCCCCTTACTCCAATTTCGGCGCGGGAGTTGACATTTCAGCCCCCGGCGGTTCTGAAATCGGCAAGATCCTGCAAAGTACGATCGACCCGGAAACCGGCGCGGAAGTCTTTGAAGGCTACCAAGGCACTAGCATGGCTTCTCCCCACGTTGCAGCCGTTGCAGCCCTTGTCAAGGCTTCCGGCATCACAGAACCAGACGCAATTCGCAGCGTACTCTTGCAGTCCTCGCGAAATGTCGCTGAAGATCCGTTAAACCATTTTGGTTCGGGACACCTCGACGCAGCAGCAGCAGTTCAGCTAGCCCAGCGCGGACAAATTAACTTCCGCGATTTCTTCCGCTGGCTGCGCGATAACGGCTATCTCAACCCCCGCTTTTGGATTGACGGCGGTGCAGTCGCACTGTTGCCTAAAATTGCCATGGTGCTCGGTTCTTACCTGCTGGCTTTCTTTTTGCGGAATTATTTTCCGTTCCAGTGGACTTGGGGCTTTGCCGGCGGTCTGATGGCTGGCAGTTCTGGGTTCTTTTTCCTGCGGAACTTGTTTGTATTTGACTTGCCGCAGTGGCCGATGCGGGTAATGGGCAGTTCTATTCCCGAACTCGGCGGCGCAATTAATGGCAGCAGTATGCTGAATCCCTTTTTTGCTAGCGTTTTGATTCCTGGGATTTTGATTGCTTTGCTGTTGGGACATCAACAGTGGAAGTGGATCGCGATCGCAATTTCGATCGGCTTTGCCAGCAGTTTAGCAGTGAATGCTTTTGTGTCTCCCGCCGTCTGGGGATTGGGCACAGGTTTGGTATCACAAACATTCTTGATTGTCAATGCTTTACTGTGTTTTGGACTGGCCCGTTTAGCAATTAAAACAGAGGTGCGATCGGCATGAGTATTACTGTCAAAGGTGTAATTGAACGCAAAGGATTGGGGCCCGGTACTTGGGCTTTGGTTGGCGAAGATGGGGAAACTTACGAACTTAAGGATGCTCCTTCTGAGTTGAAAAAAGCTGGGTTGAAAGTTAGTGTTAAAGGTGAAGTGCGTAAGGATGTGATGACTTTTGCTATGATCGGCCCGGTTCTTGAGGTGCAATCTTTTGAGGCGATTTAGCCTAATTGGTTAATGCAGCTTTTGAGCAAAAAAAAACCTCGGCCAAAATTGGCTGGGGTTTATTAATCAGGGTGCATCTTTATTTACTTTCCAGTTGCTAGCACGCTTTTCGGGACAAATTGATTTTTGACCGCAGATGCACGCAGATTAACGCGGATAATTCTTTACTTATTGAAATTTTGCGGTTTTGGCTGCAATACGAAAAAAAAACCCGGCCAAAATTGGTCGGGAGTTATTTAATCAGGGTGCATCTACTAATTTAATGTCCGGTTCGAGGTGCACCTGTTCCGGACAGTTTGGGAAAATTTGGGAAATTTTGCGGTTTTGGCTGCAATACGAAAAAAAAACCCGGCCAAAATTGGTCGGGAGTTAATTAATCAGGGTGCATCTACTAATTTAGTCTCCGGTTCGAGGTGTACCTGTTCCGGAAAGTTTGGGAAAATTTGGGAAAATTCGTGGTTTGGGGTGCGATCGCCAAAAAAAACCCCAAACCAAAATTGGCGGGGAGTTAATTAATCAGGGTGCATCTACCAATTAAGCTTCCTGAGAATTCCAGCGCCATCCGGACAACCTCAAACTTTATTCAGCATCACCGTCGATACCGCAAAAAAAAACCCCAAACCAAAATTGGTCGGGAGTTATTTAATCAGGGTGCATCTACCAATTAAGCTTCCTGAGAATTCGATCTCCATCCGGACAACCTCAAACTTTATTCAGCATCACCGTCGATACCGCCAAAAAAAACCCGGCCAAAATTGGTCGGGAGTTATTTAATCAGGGTGCATCTACTAATTTAATCTCCCGCCTCAAAACACCTCTTTCAGGACACTTTGACAGAATTTTGGAGAATCTGTGGCGAGGGCGGGCGATCGCCAAAAAAAACCCGACCTAAATTGGTCGGGAGTTATTTAATCAGGGTGCATCTACTAATTTAATCTCCCGCCTCAAAACACCTCTTTCAGGACAC
>NZ_JAUBSX010000038.1:47457-66344 GCF_036704885.1 Microcoleus sp. F4-D5
AAACACCTCTTTCAGGACACTTTGACAGAATTTTGGAGAATCTGTGGCGAGGGCGGGCGATCGCCAAAAAAAACCCGGCCAAAATTGGTCGGGAGTTAATTAATCAGGGTGCATCTACTAATTTAGCTTGCTGAGAATTCGATCGCAATCCGGACACTTACCGCTAAAAACTCACAACTCTTTTCGGTGAACCAGAGTTGCACTAGCTTGGTCTGTCGGAACTAGCAAGACTTCGCTAATATTGACGTGGGGCGATCGCGTCGCGCAAAAATACACGACATCGGCTACATCGTCAGCAGTCAGAGGTGTCAATCCTTGATAGACATTTTTTGCTTTTTCTGAATCGCCGTGAAACCGGACATTGCTAAATTCTGTTTCCACCAAACCAGGCTCTATTTCCGTCACCCGCACTGGTGTTCCCAAAAGGTCTTGTTTCAACCCTTCGGAAATAGCTCTCACTGCTGCTTTGGAAGCGCAATAAACATTGCCTTTCGGATAAGTTTGGCGGCCGGCTATTGAGCCGATATTCACTACGTGGCCGCGGCCTCGGCTTACCATTCCCGGCACGATCGAGCGAGTCATGTACAGCAAGCCTTTAACATTGGTATCAATCATTTCTTCCCAATCTTGAAAGTTGCCTTCGTGCAGTTTGTCTAAACCCCGGCTCAATCCCGCATTGTTAATTAGAATATCAATGCTTTTCCAGGCATCGGGAAGCGCAGCTATCGCCGATTCGACTTGCGGGCGATCGCGCACGTCCAATTCTAGCAAATAAATCTCGTTCGCCGACGCGATGGATTTTGTTTCTACAAGTTCGTTTGCCAGTCGATCGAGTTTTTCAAAGCGGCGGGCTGCTAAAATTAGTTTGGCTCCAGCTTTGGCGAATATCTTGGCACAGGCCGATCCGATACCGCTACTAGCACCTGTAATGAAAACAATTTGATTTTGGATTGAAATCATTTTTTGTCAGTTGTCAGTTGACTGTTGACTGTTGTCATTGGTTATTTGTTAGTTTTGTTAGTTGTTATTTGCTATAGCCTTTATCGCTATAGTGAGGTATGTTTAATTCCTTGAATGAGATTTTTTATCTTCAAATATGTACCTCGTGTGACTAATAACCGCTATACCACTTACCACTTACCACTTACTAATCACCAATCACCCATTACCTGTTTGGACCATCCCCCATGCCCCATGCCCATGCCCCATGCCCATAACACCTATTTTATTACTTGACAACCCGCAATCGCACACTAACTGTTGCAATTCCGCCTTGTCGCATCAAAACTGCTGAAACCCACCGATTTTCGGGCGTAGCCGGAGCTTTACCTACTTTAAAAATTCCCCCGGAATTTAGCAACTCCAGCTCGACTTCTGAGGGATTAAAAAAGGTTTTTTCGGTAATGGGTTCCTCCAAAACAGTCCCTATTAAAATATCATCGCCGATCGGCTCTCGCACAATGGCATCAAAATGGTACTCTTCGCCCACCTTAACTTGCTCCGGCACATTCACTTGAATTGTGGGAGGATTTTGGCCAGAACTAAGCTGAGTTTGTTCTGCTAAAATCTCTTGCTTAACTATTTTTTCACCTTCAAAACGCTGCTGAGAACGGATGGTAGCTTTGAGAGTTAATTCTCTGCCATCCTTTTTTTGAGTGCCGGCAATTGTAGTTACGGTTTCTGCAATAGTCGCGCTACCTTCGGTTTTCCAAGATTTGATCTCGGTGCGGTAATTTAAACTCGGATATCGATCCCAGAGTTGGGTGAGGGCTTTTGCCATGCTTTGGGTGTTTAAGCCATCAGAATGAGTGAAATTCGGGCTGTAAAATGCCATCACTGCTTTGACATCGCGCCGGTTGGCCGCTGCGTCAATTTCTGTTAGCGCTTTTGTGAGTGGGGCAGGCGCATTTGCTGTTGTTTGGGCGATCGTTTGGGGAGTCGCCGCGATCGCACCAATCGCTCTTGCCGCACCTTGATGCAGCACGCCAGCACTTACCACTGTTAAACATAACAACATTTGAGCGATCGACTGCCCGCAGTTAAAGCCAAAAACGATCGCCCGTTGGCGCAGCCCTCTAAGAGGATCGGCTTTTTCGTCCCGACGGGTGGAAAAATACTGAGATACACTTGGTGCTAAATTCAAAAAATTACGCATTAGATGATAATTTGGTTATTTGTTAGGATTCGCGGCGCGGGCAACTGTTCGCCTGCAACGAAAACTGACAACGGAAGGACGGACACGGCACAATCTAATTTTAGATTGCTGATTGAAAATTGGCTGAAACTGTCGGAATAATAAGCATAATAATCTAAAACCTCAAATATAAAATCGCTCGACCTGTGGAAGTTCTAAAAGAAACAAATACCTTGACAAAAGCCCCCCTCCGGTTGTTGGTTGCAGCTAGCGGCACTGGTGGACATTTATTTCCCGCGATCGCCACCGCTGGGCAGTTGAACGACTGTCAGATCGAATGGCTGGGAGTCCCAGACCGCATGGAAACTCAGTTAGTTTCATCCCTTTACCCCCTCCACACGATCGCCGTTGAAGGCTTTCAGCAGCGATTTGGAATCGGTACAGTGCGAATTTTGGGCGGACTCGCCGGCTCGATCCTTCAGGTGCGGAAGTTGCTCAAAGCGGGAAATTTTCAGGGAGTTTTTACTACCGGCGGTTATATCGCAGCACCGGCTATTTTGGCGGCCCGTTCTTTGGGTTTGCCGGTGATTCTCCACGAATCTAATGCAATTCCGGGGAAGGTGACGCGCTGGTTTAGTCCTTTGTGCACTGCTGTGGCGATCGGATTTGAAGCTGCAGCCCAGCATTTACCCCGCGCCAAAACGGTAGTTGCCGGTACGCCCGTGCGATCGCAATTCCTCACCCGCCAACCTCTAAATTTGCCAATTCCTGACAGTGTACCTGTAATTTTAGTCATGGGCGGCTCTCAAGGTGCTGTGGCAATCAATCAGTTAGTGCGGCAGTGTGCTCCGGCTTGGTTTGATGCCGGTGCTTGGGTGGTTCACCTCACAGGAAATAATGACCCGGATGCCGAGAGTTTGAAACACGAACAATATTTATCGATGCCATTTTACGACAATGTGGCGAGTTTGTTGCAGCGAGCAAATTTAGCCATTAGTCGATCGGGCGCGAGTGCTCTGACAGAATTAGCAGTGACGGGCGTACCTTCTATTTTAATTCCTTTTCCTCACGCCGCTGACGACCACCAAAGATTTAATGCGGAGGTATTTGCCGCATCCGGCGCCGCCGTGGTATTCCGTCAAAGCGAACTGACAGCAGATGTGTTGCAAAGCAAAGTATTGTATTTGTTAAGAGATTCCGAATATTTGGAAAAAATGTCTAAAGCTGCTGCTCAATTAGCAGTGAGAGACAGTACAGAACGTTTGGCAAATTTGGTCAGGGAATTGGTGGTGCGGTGATTGTTTTTAGGAGTTTTAACCGCAGATGAAGGCTGATTAACGCAGATTAACGCAGATGAAGAGTGATGTTTTACATGATATGGGAGTGGATGAATTTAACTACTGATTCTAATCCTTCTTTGGTCTTCAAGTTAGTAAAAACAAAAGGTTTGTCGCCGCGCATTTTTTTCGCGTCCCGTTCCATCACGCCTAAATCTGCTCCCACAAAAGGCGCGAGGTCTGTTTTATTAATTACCAACATATCAGATTTAGTAATTCCCGGCCCGCCTTTGCGCGGAATTTTATCGCCTGCCGCGACATCGATTACGTAAATTGTTAAATCTACTAACTCCGGGCTAAACGTTGCCGCCAAGTTATCGCCGCCGCTTTCGACAAATACTAAATCTAAATCCGTGAATTTGTGTTCTAACTCTTCTATCGCTACTAAGTTGATCGAAGCATCTTCGCGGATGGCTGTGTGGGGACAGCCTCCTGTTTCTACGCCCAAAATGCGATCGATCTCTAAAGCTTGACTCCGAACCAAAAACTGGGCATCTTCCTGAGTATAGATATCATTAGTAACAACCGCAATCTGGTATTGCTGCCGCAGCGACTTGCACAAAGCATCAAGTAAAGCAGTTTTCCCCGAACCAACCGGCCCAGCAATTCCTACACGAAAAGCACCCATAGCGATTTTAGATTTTAGATTTTAGATTTTAGATTTTAGATTGTCTGATTTTGGATTTGGGATTGAGGGATTTGGGATTGAGGGATTTTTAACTGCGAAACAACCTAGTGTACTGAGTTTCGTGCGCCATGCTAGCCAGGGCTAATCCCCAACTGCAACTGCCAAGGTCATCATCTTCTAATTTTAAAACTTCTTGCGCCGTACAGCTAATTTGAGACTGCAAATCTAACAGCAACTGCTGACCGGCTGTTTGACCGAGGGGAATCAGTTTCACGCCCGCACTCGCCAAATTTGCAGCCCAACTGTACAAATATCCTAACACGGCGGCTTCCTCTTCAATCTGCCAGTTGGCGGCGGCAATGCCAAAGCCGATCGCAAAATTGCACTGATTGCCGCCAGCTTCCAGGAATTCTTTTACAATTGTTGTTAACCCAGAAGCAACGGGCGATTCCCTGCGGGATAGCTTCGCTTCACGCAAATCCAGCAGCAACCTGACCAAAGTCCGCCCCATTTGCCAACTTTGCAAGCGCAACTCTTCTGTTTCCTTAGCAGCAGTCGCCCAAGCATTCCAGTAATTCAAAGCCGTCAAATCCCCCATCTGTGCCGCCCTCAAAGCCCGTACCACCACAGCGGCTTCTACTCGAACAGCCCCGAATTGCAGCGAATTTTCTAACCAATTTCTCAAAGTAATCTCGCTGTCGATCGCACCGGTTTCTACCAGACTTTCGATTCCCTCAGAATAACTATAAGCTCCGACAGGTGCAAAAGCTAGCTGCAACAAAGATAAAAGTTGATTGTTCACTGTTGACTGTTGACTGTTGACTGTTGACTTCTTGCTTCTTGAATGGCCGAAACCAATTTTGTCACAAGCCCTCGGATTCATCGGTGAGAGTAAATCTAAAATCTAAAATCTAAAATCTAAAATCTAAAATCTAAAATCTAATGGCTGTGCCCGTAAGCGCCCATTTCCGGCTGAAACGGCACAATTTCCTCTGTTACTTCCAAACCCATTTTTTCTAGCATTCCCTGCAACACAGAGTCGGGAGAAAGTCTTAAATAATTATCGGCAATTTCTAAAGCTACGTGGCGGTTGCCTAAATGATAAGCCGCCCGCATCAGTAGCAGCGGACTTGAGGCCCGGGCTGTCAGCACCGGTTCGGGTTTTGCACTTACCAGTACCAAACAGCTACCGTCTTCCGACTGCAATAAATCTCGATCGCGCAGTACCGTACCTCTGGGCAAACTCAGGTGCAGCCTTTCCCCGGTTTCTGTCTCGAATCGGTGGCGGCTGCGAGTGCGATCGTCCGCTGTCATCGGTAAAGTAAAGCTGACAACAGCATCGGGATTTGCTGGTAAATGTTTGGTGAATGTTAGCATTTTTCTATTCTCTTCCTCAGAGCAATTCACTTGACATTGAGTTTTTGAGGAATATATAGCAATCCTTGCAGGAGTCAGAAACTTTTTACCCCACCCCAACTCTCCCCGAACCCAAGGGAAGGGAGTAAGAAATTCACAAATGATGCGAGGATTGCTATATTTTTTATAGCCCAAGAAATAACGAAGGCTGAAGTTCCAATCTTCAGCTCATGTTTCAGAAATTAAAAACGTCTTAATCCTGTTGCCGCTAGCTATTTCTCATTCCAATTTACAGCCAGTTGAAAAATATTCATCTCTCTGACCGCTCCCGTTCTGGCTCTCATACCAAATTTATGTTATTTTGTCAAGCACTCGATCGCAGACGATCGCTTTTTTTTCAAAAAATTTTGCCTACCGTCTAGGAACTCGAACAATTTAAATCTCCAATATATTGTTGGGGGAGGTAGCGCTTAGGCATCCTGCCTGCCCTTAACAAGCTTTTATGGAGAAGTCTAATAGAACGGGAGAGGAAGAAAGACTCAAACCCTCAAGCTTATTGATTGCCCGCTTGTTGCAGCCGCAGCAGCTCGGCTTGAATTCGCTGTTTTACTGCCGGATCCGCTTGCTGGAGCAAAGTAAGCTGGTTGAAGCGACTAACTGTCAAACCATTGGTTTCGATAACTTTTTTAGCTTGTTGGCAGTAATTCACCGCGATGCCGCGAAAATTTCCAGACAGCCTGTTAATTCCCTGAGTTTCGTTGCACACTACTCTGGGAACCGAGCCTCCAGCCATTCTTTTAATTTCGTTATAAGCTTCCACCCGTCTGGGTTCTATTGCCAACACAGCGCGGGCGTAGCTAGTAATTTCCTCGTTGCTAATCTCTTGAGCTTGGGCTGTGGCTCCGAAAACGAGGTTTGGGGATTGTCCGTACAAACCGGGTGCCCATCCGCTAGCCAAAGCTGCTGCGGAAATGATTCCTGCCAACAGCGATTGGCGCAGCATCCGGTTGAGGCGAAATTTAGAGTTTTTAAGTGAGGTATTCATGGTCGTCGGTGATTGCTTGCGTGTAGATAAAAATGACACAGCGCTGGGAGGCTCAATCTTTTTGAATAATGTGGTGGCTAAAAAGTTCCTGCAGTTGGTGATAATTTTGAATTCCCGCAGGATGATTTGGCAGTTGCTACGGCGATCGACTTTTTAGCAATTCGATAATTTGATCTATTCTAACATCTTTGGGAAGTTGACAAAACCCAAAATAGAGACGGTTTTTTTAATTACAGAGCGTTCCCGAATTACCTCTGCAAATAATTCTCAAAACGCAAATATTAAATAATTCTAAAAGTTATTGACAAATTACTCGCATTAATTAGTCTCATCAAGGTAAGCGCGAGCGAAGCTATCCCGAACGCGCGTGCCTTCGGTGAAGGGTAGGAAATCGCCGGGAGCACCTCAATGAAAGCAGCCAAAGTAGAAATCTAAGTTTTGAGGCAGGAGGCAGAAGGCAGGAGGCAGAAGGAAAGAGGCAGAAGGAAGGAACCAGATGAAGTGTTTTTACCAAGAGATGCTCCCGAATTGCTTGCAAGGCAAGGTCAAATTTAACAATTGCACTCATCAATTCCCGCGATGATTTATTTAAAATTAAGCTGTGGCGCATTTGTATATCGAGAAAATCCCCCTGGTTTTGCTGCTGACGGAGCCAGAGCCGGAACAAAAATCAGATTTTACTACCCGAAGATAGAGGCAGCAGCGGGGAACTAGACATTAAAATCTTGTTATCAAAATGCGTGCTATCTGTTTTCGGCAGTCAACGCGCAGGCCTTCAATTCCAGTTCTTGCTTCGTCCAGTTTGGATCTGCCAAAACTTGTCTGCGACTTACCCAGAAATCTGATTTTTCTACGAAATAAAATCGTTACAGCCATCAGCAAGAGCAGACAAACCCCCGAAAGCTAGAAATTTTAGGTCTCAGTTTTCTTGTCATCTCGATCGCAGATAGCGAACTTTGGCAAGCATTATCGCAGCAAGTTAACAATTATTAATTACCGATTGCCAATGAAAAGCCAAAAAGAACTTTGGCGAGTTATTCTCGCAGTAGCTATCAGTATTGTAGGCGTGCTGCACTTTGCAGTGCCCGCACCTTTTATCAGAATCGTGCCGCCCCAGCTTCCTTACCCGGAAGCCTTGGTTTATATCAGCGGTTTTTTCGAGATTTTGGGAGGAATTGGGCTGTTAGTTCCTCCTGTGAGCAGGGCGGCGGCGTGGGGATTAATTGCCTTGTTTATTGCCGTGTTTCCAGCTAATATCAATCAAGCCGTCAACAATATTCCGATAGAAGGGATTCCTCACAACCAATTACTGTATTGGTTCAGGCTGCCTTTTCAAGCTGTCTTGATTGCTTGGGCTTGGGTTTATACCCAACCAGACGAAGGTAAACCCCGGGCTTCTATAGTGCCAGATAGAACAGAAAATGCCCGATGAAGCAGTTCGACTACTCTTTGGATTTTAAGAACATCGACTTTCGACAGCACCCGGAACTTTATCGCGTAGGGAAAGGAGAACAGGGAGTGCTGTTGGTGGAACCCTACAAAGGAGAAATTCTGCCTTTGTGGAGATTTAAGACTCCTGAAATTGCCAGGGAGTCGAGCAGCAAAATTTACTCCTTGTTTTTAGAGTATCTCGATCGCGAAGATTTTGTGGGAGCCGACATGGCTCGCAAGTTCTTACAGATGGGGTACACTCGCTCGCGTCGTTACGCTAACCACAAAAGCGGGCGAAAATACCAGCAAAACCCTCAGAAGCTGAAGTCCGTTGCAGAGCAAAGCGCAGCTCGAAAAGATATTTTGCCGCTAGAAGCAGATCCGGTGAAAGCAGAATCTGCCGCCATTTTTCAAGAAAAATGGATGCTGGCCAAAATCAACGAGAAATATCTCGAGCTTTTAGCCAGACACCGGCAGATGTACGAATCTTATTTAGTCAACCCTGAGGATTGACATACATTTACAAAAACTCAGAAGTTACACTTTAGCCGCGTCGGCGCCATGCAGTTGTGCTTGCCTATCTGGGCCGCATCTATTTGCTTGGCATTGCTATTTACTCGTCATCTTCTTCTGTTTGCCACTGCCGCCAAATTTCAAAGGCATTAAAGCCCCTGTATTGCAGGTAATTCAAGACTTTGCCCTTGGTTTTCGGATCTGCTTTACCCCAAGTATCGATCTTATATTTCCGCATGACTTTGGCTTTTAATTCGGCCAGTTTTTCTGCTTCGGAGTCCTGATTTTCGGCAATTTCTTCTTCCCAGACTTGCTCGAACAAATCGCTGGTAATTCCTTTTTGCAAGCACTTGCGCTTGATGGCCGATTTCCCGTATTTGCCTGCTGCAGAGGCGATCGAGTTTGCCACCAAGCGAGTGTCAGACTGATAGCCCCGGTCTTGAATTTGCGCGATCGCCTCCAATATTTCCTCATTGTCAAAACCTTTCTCTTGCCCCTTTTTGCGAAGTTCAGAGGCACTGTAGTCTTTGCGGGACAAGAGAAAATAGAAATAGTCAAGACAGCTCATCAGTTCAATCGAAGGGTGGCGCGCAAATACTCGTCTAGCGAATGCCAAATCCAGTCGCCTTGCCCGAGGCTGACTGCATCGCCATCGGCTTTATTCTTCTGTATCCTCCTCTTCATCATCCACATCTACATCCGGTCTGTCCACATCGATCTGAATCAAGCGAATGTGCTTGTATCCGAGCTTAATTTCAAACTCGTCTCCCGGCTTTAATCCCATTTCTTGGGTATAATTTGCCCCGATCACGATCGAGCCATTCTTGTGAACGCTAGCTCGATAACTCGCTTCTCGTCCGCGTCCGTCTGCTTTCGACTTCTCTAGCTCAATGCCCTTAGCAGCTAACACTGCATCGTAAAACTCAGCCAGATTAATCCGGGTTTCTCCACTTTTGCTGACCGTGAAGTAGCCGCAAAGCTTTGCAAGTTCTCTGCGCGGCAAATCACTGCCTTTGATTTTTTGAAGCAGACCTTTTCCTGTTAAGGGTGCTGTAGCTGTTTCTGCCATTGACCGTACCTCGCTTATTGGACTTTACTTATATCAATTACAACACATTAGATTAACTTTGTTTCACTGTCAATACTAAGAATTCTGAATATTAAGATTCTGGATAAATTTCTGCAGCCTGAAGACCGGGGGTGCAAGTAAGGATGCTCGAAGGGCGACAATAATTGCTCCTCGCGGCCCAAATGCTTGTGTAAGCCTCTCTTGCGATCGCGCGGGCAATTATTGTCGCAAATTAAATGCTTTACTTTTTTACAGTAAAGTCTGTTCCCTGCATTCACCAACCCCCGATCGAGTCTGCGGTCGAGGTAAAAACAAGACAGCCGTGAATCGAAATACCTAGAGCGCGGCCGCTGCAAATCTGGCAAAAGCATTTACCTGCCGGGGTTAACTTTTACCTCAACAAGGGGAGGCAGCACTTGTTCAAGGGTGCCCCTGCCAGCTACTTGCACGCACCAGTTTACAAAAAGAATCCAACTGTAGGCCCGTGCTCCAAACCCTTATGGAATAAGTCATTCCCAATTCTTCAAGTCTTTCATCTAAAATCTAAAATCTAAAATGGTATAAACCCTGTTTTTCGGGCGCGAAATCCCCTTAAAACCCCAAATACCAACGAGCAATCTTCTATTAAGGTGTTCGGTATATAACTTGCACAGAAAGCAGTCTGGGGAAACCAATCCGGTAAAAATTGAAGGAAATTTCACCTGTTCGTTGAACGGGTTTTAGCTTAAAGCCGACTCAATGGGCGCGGCGGCAGAAATATCGCGCAGCCACCAGGAGGGGAATAGTTTCGAGCGGGCGAGATTGCTTCGCGACTCTTAACACTTCGCCGCGAATCAGTAAATTTCTAGGGGGAACTCGGGAAAATCTTCCTCCTCCGGCCCAAAGCCCGAGAATTTGAGGTTCTTTCCACAGGGGAATTGAAAAAGACTGAGTTAAATGCACAACTGCTTAAATGTTTGATGCACTACAAATTAGCAGCGGTTCCCAACAGGGAGTTTCGGTGGAAATGTACTGGTTTCGACTCGTGACCTGCAAACTGCCAGACTCTCAAAATTTATGCACCAACTGGAGGGGCGCGTCAAACTCACAGCCGCTTCCATAATTAATGATTGTGAAATATAGCCACCGCCTTGACGGTAAGGATGTTTTTAATTGTTACAACTCTTGCTTTTATTGTCTTGTGCCGAATGACGAATGCTCCGGCTGCCGAATGACTCGGCCCAAAAACGGATACCGCCCCCCGACAACAGTCGTTGACAGATCAAAATTTTAGACCCTTGTTCAAGCTGCCAGATTCATCTGTCGAGTAAATATAAAATCTAAAATCTAAAATTAACTGACGAATACTGCATCAAGCAGTCTCGGACTTACTCTCTCGACGAGAAACCCGGTTTCTTCCTAGACTTTTGGTTGCCCTGCTGCTTGTTTGGGGTAGAAACCGGCTTGAGGATCGCAAGTCGGAGATTCGATCGAGCCGCATACTGTTGATAACTTTTCCAGCGGTAGCAGATCGCAAATTGCCAGCAAAAACTGCACCCAGTTGGGAGCCAGGGCAAGCGGATCTAAACTCAGCAGTCCGCGCAGGCGATCGCTTTTAGTGACGTTGTTGGATGTAATTTTGCGACAGCGGAGTCCGTACCGCCGGCAGTAACTCTTCCGGTTTCGTGCTTCGGTGGTGCGAGTAGCGCCATCCAAAAAAGCCAGCACTCAAAGCAACGGGCAACAAGCAAAGCATCAGGGCCACAGATTTTTTCAATCCCGGTTTTTTTAACGGTTTCTGAGTCCCTGCTGCGGTGCGATTTGCTTGGATCGCCGAACACTCAGGATTCGGTGAGTTCGATGAATTAGCACCGTCGGGTCGATCGTTCTGATGAACCCAATCCCTGCGATCTTTGAATTGGTCGGGAAAGTATTCCCAGACTTCGCCGTCAGAACTGTCTGACTCGTGAGATCGATTGGCGGGCATTGGCGGGTACTGGGCGATCGCCGAAAGCGAAGACGGTGCCTTCCATTCTGTACCCGCGACCGCCGGCTGCGTTCCCGACCCGATTATTTGCACTATAGAACCGGATGCCGCGCTGTGGGCTGGCGCGCCGGTCAGATAGCCGTCAAAGTCCGGGTGCTGGTAAAGAATAGGCAAAGCCCAGTATAACTGGTGAGAACCGTAGGCAGAAATTAGTCCGGCTCTGGCCCGGCTCAGGCTGAGATCGACTGGATAGCCTTGATTGAGGTTGCGGTAAAACAGCCGGGTCAGAGTCAGGGCTACATCGTCGGGGATGCTTTCTGCCATTGCTAGCACTGCGGGAATGCCCCGCTTGACTAGAGCTTCGGTTAAGTTGCGTTCCGGGCTGTCGTCCGCGAGATCTGAGGGGTCGCCGTAAGCACCGCGGCAGGAGTTGAACACGGCCATCTGAATACCGTTGTTAACGAGCAATCCAGCTAAGTCGTCGCCACTCAAGGTTTCGGTTAAGCCGGTGCGGCTGCTGACTAGGTAGAGTTCGCCACCTCTGGAACCTAAGTTGCTGTGACCTGCGTAGTGCAGGACTTGGTACTGTCCTTGTTCTAGGGCTTGGGTAAGCTGTTCTCGATCGGGCTGTTCGAGAATAGTCAGTTGAATTTCCGAGTGGGGGCTGTTTTTGAGGGGGTTAGCGGTGCGGTTTTGCAGTTCTTGTTGCAGGTGGAACACTTCTCGCTTGAGCTGCAAGCTATCTCGATCGCCCGGAGAGGCGATCGCCATTAAAATTTTTAGCGGTCCGCTGCTGGGCAGTATCCGGGTTTGCTTGAACAAACTTGTACCTGGTTGGTAGCGGGAAAACACGACATCCGTGCCGGTTGCCAAAGGGCGATCGCCCGCGTGCAGAACTTCCCAGGGCAGCCGCGGCAAGCGCCGGCCTTTGAGTCCGAGCCGCAGTTGCAACACTTCTCGGCGGTGCTGGGCGATGCCTTGAGCGCAAGTCCAGCTATCGCGCAAGTTTCCTTGAAACAGCCCGCTGTATAATTGTTGCCCGAGGGCTACTAAATTCGGCGCACTGTTGTTTCCCGAACGGGAGAGGCCGCGACCGGCCAAACTGGTTCCCTGTAATAATTTTCCTTGGAGCAAGCCCACTAGCGGGTCGTTCATCAGTTGAGCAGACAGTGCCAGCCATTCGTCGATCGGCCAGCGGACTTGTTGTTCTGCTAAGGGTACACCGGGTGCAACCCTTTCTGTCCGCACTAAATATTCGTCGTCCCCAACTGGGGTGACTGAGAGTTGAAATTCCTGGCTCACCGATTTAGCGCCCTCCCGCCTTAATTCTGAACTTGCCTGCGTTTTTGCCGCTAGCAATAGCGACCGGCAAACTAATTTTTACTCTTTCAATCAAAGTTTTTGAATGCGCTTCCCCCGATCGGGCGAACGCTGGGGTCAAATATATTTGTTCAAACACTTTGAGGCTATAAAAGTTGTACTTTAATAACAGTTTATTAGTTTTGATTGCCCTGTGGCTCAGTGAAAGCCGAATTTTCTGCAATCTTGCTATCTTTAACATTTTGCACCTCTACCGCAGACCCCTTTTGATTCGTCGCGAACTCGAGTTTCTCATTGCTGAGTAAAGTTAAATTGGAGGCACTTTACCAGGCGGATCTCTAGTTCTTATTAAAATTACTTCGGCTCTCGCCAACCGGTTTCAGGGCAATATCGCAGGGAAAGTTGAGTATTTTATTTTTTTTGGCGATCCGTCGATCGGTCTTAACCGCTTATCCTGTACCAGCAACCCCCCATCTGAAATCTTGATTTTGTGTCAATTAATGAATTGGTCAGCCCTGGGTACTCATCCGTAAGGTCTCCGCCCTCATCCGCAAGACCTCAGCGGCGATCGGTAATCGATAGTTGACCAGCGATAATTGCTAATAACTTATTGCTAATTTTCCGCTTTTATGATATAGAAAACTTTTAATTTAACTCTCTTAATCTAGTTAAAGTTAAGCAGCAAAAATAAACGTAAGCAGCCAAGAACTCTCAACAATACAACGACAATCAAATTATTCCGGTACTATCGAGCAACCATCATTTTTGGCATCTAGAGGATTACGCCTCATCAGGCCGGTTTGGAGGAGAATTATTGGATTTGGTAGCGAAGCTTCTACAAAGCAACTGGGTTTCGCAGCCTCGCCGTGGGCCATTCCGGCTCAAAATGCCGATCGACCTTGCAACTGTTACCACAAACAACTCCTGCATTTATTCCTATTCGTTGCAAAATTTTACCATCGGTCTTCAGATATAGCAGTTCTCAATAACATGAGATGCAGGCTCGATCTAAAGCATAGGGCATAGGGCATAGGGCATAGGGCATAGGGGATAGGGCATAGGGCATAGGGCATAGGGCATACCTCACCAAGATTGAGAACAGCTATACATAGATGTTTGCATAGCTGTTTTTTTACTATAAAAACATAATTTTCTCAGTTCGCTCCGCTCGGTCGAAGCGAGAGAAAATTATGCCACTGAAAATTAAAACAAATATTTGCTCGGGCGAACTATCTAAATTTCTAATTAATCATCGGGAACTAAAATTAGGAGGGTGCAGTCGTTTAGTAAAGAAATTCAAATCCTAAGTCAGGGAAGGATTTGTCAGACCTGGGAGTGTTACAAAAATTAAATGCACCCAGGCTCGCTCGCAAAAAAAGCAAGGGTAAAATTTTGGGGATAAAGGTTTTGGGGAGTTATTTGGGAGTTGTAAGTTGCGAGTTTAAATTCAGCTAATTCACTGTAGAAATTACGTATAAAATCTACAATTCGGCGCGACTCGGCGCAGCTTACTGTAGAAATTACGGAGAACATCTCAAAAGATATGCGCTTGGGCGCAGCACTTACGGTGTATGTGGCAAAGCAAATAATTTGAGAGTGGAATTGCCGAATATAAAACTCGCAACCGAGCGAAAAAACCCGTTGCAGTTTAAGTGGCATCTATAACAGTAAATATCGGGACATCAGCTCCTATAACAGGCGAAAGTATGAAGTTAGATTTTTTTCTTCTGCTGCCTCCTGTTTGCTGATAAATTGGTTCTAAGAAGCTTACCATTTTTTGGGAAATATCAACGATGGACGAAAAAATGTTGGTAGAAAATGTATCGGGAACACTTTTTCCCGATCGAGATGAAACAGAAAATTCTGACATAACTCTCAGCAACAACACCCCTGAAAATTCCGATGACGAGTTAGAGGAATTAATTAAGGTAGCGATCTCCGAAAACACAGGTAACGGGAAAGTGCCGGATCTGTCTGACGACGGCGCAGCCGAAACAGGTGCTGTCGATAACAGCACGATTGCTGAATTTAAAGGCGTACCCGAAGAAGGTGCGGGCGACAAAGATGACGGTGGCTTAGAAAATGATGATGGCAACGGCCTCGATCGCCGCCGGACTCTCTTAGGTAGTGATGACGATGACGTAATTGTCGCCACCGGCGATAACGAGGAGATATACGGCAAGAAAGGCAAGGACAAAATCAAAGGAAACCGCGGCAAAAAAAATAAAATCTACGGCGGTAAAGATGACGATGATTGCGAGGGCGGCGATGACGACGATGAAATAAAGGGCGATCGCGATAAAGACAATGTTAAGGGTGGCAAAGGCAAGGACACCCTTAACGGCGGTAAAGACAACGATACCGTGATGGGCGGCAGCGACGACGACATCTGCGAAGGCGATGACGGCGATGACTGGGTGCACGGCAACGAAGGAGATGATAACGTTGACGGCGGCGCCGGCAGCGATAGCGTCTACGGCGGCAAAGGCGACGACGATTGCGAGGGCGGCGAAGGCAACGATACCGTCAGGGGCGACACAGGCAACGACAACGTTAGCGGTGGCGACGGCGACGACCAAGTTAACGGCGGCAAAGATAACGACAGCGTTAGCGGCGGTAGCGGCAGCGACAACTGTGCCGGCGACGACGGTGACGACAGCGTTAGCGGCGGCATCGGCAACGATACCGTCAGCGGCGGTGCAGGCAGCGACGACTGTGCCGGCGACGACGGCGATGACAGCGTTAGCGGCGGCGACGGCGACGATACCGTCAGCGGCGGTGCAGGCAGCGACAACTGTGTCGGCGACGACGGCGACGACAGCGTTAGCGGCGGCGACGACGACGATACCGTGATCGGCGGTGCTGGCAACGACAACTGTGCAGGCGACGACGGCGACGACAGCGTTAGCGGCGGCGACGGCGACGATACGGTGATGGGCGGTGGAGGCAACGATACCCTCGTTACTGGCAACGGTAATGACATGGCAGACGGTGGCGACGGCGACGACAGCGTGATGGGCGGCGGCGACGGCGACGATACGCTGATGGGCGGCGACGGCAACGATACGCTGATGGGCGGTACTGGCGACCATACCTGTGTCGGCGGTGCTGGAAATGACGTTTTTGTCGTGAGTAACAGTACCTCTGGGGCAAGTGCAGTCATCACTGACTACACCGACGACAGCGACAAGTTTCTGCTGTTTGGCGACTTGAACTTTAGCAGCTTGACCTTTATACAAGTCGGTGTCAATACCGAAATTCGGGTCAATAACTTTGCGCTGGCGCTATTGTTGAATGTCAACGCAAGCATTCTCAATGCTGGCGACTTTTTGGGAGTTAATGTTTCGGGCAACAACAATGTTTCCACTCCAACTCCAACTCCAGGTTCGAGGGTGATTATTCCTCCGCCATTCAATCAAACTGTCTTTAATTTTTCTGGCAATACAGTTGCTCAAGTTATTGTCGGTTCCGCGACGCTGGCTAACGACATTACAGGCGGCGATGCGGACGATGACATTACAGGCGGTAATGCCGCAGACACAATTAAAGGTGCCAAAGGCAAGGACACAATTAAAGGTGGCGAAGGCGATGACGATATCGACGGCGGCGATGACGATGACGATATCGACGGCGGTAAAGGCAAAAACAAAATAAAAGGAGGCTTGGGCAAGGACAAAATTAAAGGTGGCGATGATGATGACGAGCTCGACGGCGGCGATGACGATGACGAGATCGACGGCGGTAAAGGCAAAAACAAAATAATCGGAGGCAAAGGCAAGGACAAAATTAAAGGCGGCGATGACGATGACGATATCGACGGCGGCGATGACGATGACGATATCGACGGCGGTAAAGGCAAAAACAAAATAATCGGAGGCAAAGGCAAGGACAAAATTATAGGCGGCGATGATGATGACGATATCGACGGCGGCGATGACGATGACGAGATCGACGGCGGTAAAGGCAAAAACAAAATAAAAGGAGGCTTGGGCAAGGACAAAATTAAAGGCGGCGATGATGATGACGATATCGACGGCGGCGATGACGATGACGAGATCGACGGCGGTAAAGGCAAAAACACGATCGTCGGCGGCAAAGGCAATGACAAATTAACAGGAAATGAGGGCGAGGACTGGCTCGAAGGTGGCGAAGGAACCAATACTCTAATTGGGGGTGCTGGAAGGGATCGCTTTATTTACCGCACTTCCCGCCAAGAGATTAAAACAGTTGCACAAGCTGACTTAATTACTGACTTTAATGTCGATGACGATCTTTTAGAGTTTTCTGCGGCAGCTTTTGCGAATCTCAGCGTTTCTAGCTTGACCCGACTGGTGATTACTTCTACTTCTGCTGTTGGGTCGATCGGCAGCGCTAATTTGCTCGACTTCACCGAGGATATCAGCGTTACTAGCCTCGCCTCTTTGGACGCGCGGTTTAAAGCTTTGGGCGGCACAGACGTGCCTACTTTCTGTCAGTTTACAGATGCCGAGACAGGCCGTTCCGTGCTGGTATTTTCTGTTGGGACGCGCTTTGAAGTTGTGGCCAGTTTCTCGTTGAAAATTCGCCTGCAAGTCACTAACTTTGTCTTCACCGGCCCGCCACTAACTGTTCCTGTGGGTACTGCCGGCCCTGACAATGTGAATTTCAGCAATTCTCCGACCGCAGTTAATTTCGATGGTTTAGCAGGCGATGACAACATTGTCGGCAGCAATTTTAACGATACCCTCAAGGGCGGCGACGGCAACGATACCATCACCGGCAACCTCGGTGCCGATGTCCTAAGCGGCGGCACTGGTGCGGATCTCTTTGTTTACAGGACAACTAAAGAAGGCGGCGATCAAATTACCGACTTTAAGGCGGGAACTGATAAATTCCAGTTTGTAGCCAGCGAATTCGGCAATTTGACTACGACTAACTTTGACGGTGTTACCGGTTCAACTCCTGACATTACTGGCAAAGAGTTAGTGATTTTCACAGGCGGCAGTTATGCCTCTTTGGAAGCTGCACAAGCTAAAGCCCTGGGCAATTCTACAACTGCTGGTTTCTTCGCCTTTACGAATGCGTCGAACGAAACAGTGTTGTATTTTGACTCGAACGGTACCTCCATCGGTGGTTCTACCTTGATTGCGAACTTGGGTACGGCTGCTAGCAATCTGGGAACGGCGGACTTTGTATTTACAGATGCGATCGCATCTTCTCCCGCTACCACTTCTACTAACTTAGGCAGCATTGTCGATTTAACTGCTGCTGGCAACACTTTCCCGATCGCATCTAACAATTTCGGTACTGGTGCTGGCGGTTACAACTTCACCACTCCTGTGTTGTTTACCGGCAATGACAGTGCTAACAGCGTCACCGGTACTGAATTTGCAGACATCATCAACGGTGGTGGCGGTGCAGACATTATCAACGGCGGCAGCGGTGCAGACATTATCAACGGCGGCAGCGGTGCAGATATTCTGACTGGCGGCGCTGGTGCGGATATCTTTGTTTACAAAGCAGCAGGCGAAGGCCCTGATACGATTACTGACTTTACCTTTGGGGTTGACAAATTCCAGTTTGTCAGCAGTGATTTCGGCAATTTGACTACGACTAACTTTGACGGTGTGAGTGGGGTTTCTCCTGACATTACTGGCAAAGAGTTAGTGATTTTCACAGGCGGCAGTTATGCCTCTTTGGAAGCTGCACAAGGTAAAGCCCTGGGCAATTCTACAACTGCTGGTTTCTTCGCCTTTACGAATGCGTCGAACGAAACAGTGTTGTATTTTGACTCGAACGGTACCGTAGCCGGTGGTTCTACCTTGATTGCTAATTTGGGTACTGTTGCTGGAACTTTGGGAACGGGGGACTTTGTATTCACAGGTTCGGTCGCAACTTCTCCCGCGGGTACTACTGCCAACACTGGTAGCGTTGCCGATTTAACTGCTGCTGGCAACACTTTCCCGATCGCATTTAACAATTTCGGTTCAGGTGCTGGCGGTTACAACTTCACCACTCCTGTGTTGTTTACTGGAGATGCTGCTGCTAACAGCGTCACTGGTACTCAGTTTGCTGACATCCTGACTGGCGGTAGCGGTGCAGATATTCT
>NZ_JAUBSX010000039.1:0-65531 GCF_036704885.1 Microcoleus sp. F4-D5
TAAAGGTTTCATCTTATTTTACCTTTTTTTGTCTACCCCCTTGACAATTTGCACTTTTTCTTAACTTGTCACAAATGCTCTAAGCAGGTCTAAATCCTTGGCTGCCAATCTTTTTTTTGGGGATTTACCGCAGAGCGCGCAGACAACGCAGAGCAACAGAAAAGAGAGCAGGATATGGGTTTAAATTCTACAGTTTGCTAGTATAATTTATTTAAAGTAGCAGTGAGGTTTGTTTGTGAAACTTAAAATCTTGGCAACTGTAACGGCAAGTTTAGCTTTGTTTTGGGTTGCAGCTCCCGTTAAAGCTCAAAATCCCGATCATGTTAGGCAATTGCTGGAAACTAAAGATTGCGAGGGCTGTGACTTGAGAAATGCTGATTTGTTCAAGGCTAGCTTGTACAGAGCTAATTTAAGAGGAGCCGATTTAAGCGGAGCAAATCTCTATGAAGCTAATTTGCTAGAAGCGGATTTAACTGATGCTAATTTGGCGAATGCTAACTTAGTTAATGCTGAGATGTACGGGGCAGACTTGGAGGGTGCTAATCTGCGAAATGCGGATTTGTCGAATGCTTTTTTGGGGCGAACGAATCTGACGAGTGCCGATTTGCGCGGTGCTAAACTTTTTAATGCGAATCTGGGCGAAGCTTATCTGCTGCAAGCTAATTTGTCGAATGCGGATTTGAGGCGTTCGCTGCTGTTTAGAGTTAATTTGAATCGTGCGAATTTAAGCGGAGCGGATATGTCTTTCGCGGATGTGCGTGATACTAATTTGCAGAATGCTATTTTGTCAAATACTCGGCTTCCTAGGGCTCAATTGACCGGGACAAATATCGATGCGGCGAATAACGTGCGGCAGGCTGATTTGGAACGTGCCAACTTGCGGGGTACGAATTTGGGACCAGGGGTTTGTACGATAACTAATTTTCCTTATTGTGTTTTGAATGTGGAATAATCAGCTTGCTGAGTGCGTCAGCCTCGATTTTTTTTGCCGCTACGGGAGTTGTTGACCCGGCCCAAAAACGGATACAAGTTCCCCACTTAAGTCGTGGAAAGATCAAAATTTTAGACTAAAGTTCCAGCTCCCAGATGAATCTGTAGAGTAAATCTCAAATCTAAAATCTCAAATCTAAAATTTACTGACCCGGCCCAAAAACGGAGACCAGCCACCGACTTAAGTTGTGGAAAGATCAAAAAAATTTTAGACTAAAGTTCCAGCTCCCAGATGAATCTGTGGAATAAATCTAAAATCTAAAATCTAAAATCTAAAATCCACTGGCTGGCACACTCTAGGTTGAGATCCGAGCTAAGTTTTAGGTGGTTTGTATCCCCTTTCTAGGGCAAATCTCACAAGCTGGGCCCGATTTTCTAGCTGTAATTTGCTGAAAATGCTGCCTAAATGAGCTTGCACAGTCCGGGGGCTAATAAACAGCCGATCGCTAATTTGTTTGTTAGTATAACCCTGGATTACCTCCCAAAAAACTCTTTCCTCGGCTGGTGTTAAAGGCAAAGGTGCAGGTGCTGGCAATACTGCCACAAATTTTGGTTCGACCGCCCTACCGCTAGAAGTTTGCAGCAGTCGGACAATTTCGGCGTGAATGCGGTGAGAGCGCTCTAACTGCGCCTTTACCTTAGCTAAAATTTCTTCAGACTGAAAAGGTTTTACCAGATAATCGTCACCGCCGATCGAATGACCTTCAACTTTTGACTCAATCTCGCCTTGACCAGACAAAAATATAAAGGGAACTAACTGTCCCAAACGGGTAGTTCGCAAACGGCGACAAAACTCAAACCCGTCCATTTCTGGCATCATCACATCTGAAATTACCAAATCTGGGGGGGCCTTTTCAAAAATCGAGAGAGCCTCAACCCCGGAATTAGCGCATTCAACTCGATATCCTTGGCTTTCCAGGTACATTGCTAAGACTGTTTGACAGTCTGCTTCGTCGTCAACCACTAATATTCTTTCCATGAGGGGCTTGCACCAATTCCAGTTGACAGTTCTTGAAACTGCCGGTTCCAAAGTTGGAACTTAAATGAGTTTACCTGCTACAACTTGATAAAGGCTCCCAATTTCAAGACGCCACAATTCCTCAAATAGTCCAATTACAGGCGCAGATAGCATAAAAGGGGAACAAGTAGAGGAATATGGGGGAAAATCTGCTTCTTTAATTCGCCTTTCCTAAAAAGCTACAACTTTTTAGGAGTCGCCGTCAACTTTTCTGCAGAAAATAGAAGGTAAAAGAAATAATTTTATTTTATTATACAGAAATCTCGGTTACAGTTACACTATACCTAGACCAGACATTGAAAGGTTTTTAGATTTTTCTGATTCGGACACAGGTACAAAAGGGACAACGCGAGCAGTTGCTGCTCCTGGCGGCTGCGCGAACAAACCCGGGTCGACAACCAACATACTTTCAAGTATCGGTGCTGGTTCGGGGGGGCTGAACAGATACCCCTGCATGATATCGCACTGATGCTGTTTCAAAAAAGCTAATTCTGCTTCGGTTTCCACTCCCTCAGCAATTACTGTCATCTTCAAACTGTGACCCAGTAAAATGACTGCTGTAGTAATAGCAGCATTTTGAGTATCTTCGTTGGCATTGCGGACGAAAATTCGATCGATCTTTAAACTGTCAAAGGCAAATTGCTTGAGATATCCTAAAGTAGCGTAACCGGTACCGAAGTCGTCAATAGCAATCCTTATTCCTAGAGCTTTTAGTTCATTTAAAGTAGCGCCTGCAACTGTCGCGTTTTCTACCAAAGCGCTTTCAGTCATTTCTAATTCTAAATTAGCAGGCTCCAAGCCTGTAGTTTCCAATATTTGCACGATTCGCGGCTTGAGTTCCGGGTCGGACAACTGCCGGGCCGACAAATTTACTGATATTCTAAAGGGCGAAAACCCCGCCGCCAGCCAGCTAGCAGCTTGAGCGCAAGCTGAAAGCAATACCCATTCACCAATCTGAATAATTAAACCTGTTTCTTCTGCTAAGGGAATAAATTCGCAGGGAGAAATGATACCTCGATCGGGATTTTGCCAGCGCACCAAAGCTTCAGCGCCGACAACTTGTCCGCTAGCAATATCTACTTGTGGCTGATAGTATACCTGAAACTCACCTTGTGCCAAAGCGCGGCGCAGCAGAGCTTCTAGAGCCAACTTTTCAGGAGAAAGGGTGGAAACGTTGGTCGATTCGTTAACTAAATCTTTGAGTCTAGCTTCTGCTTGGTGAAGCGCGGCTGTCAGCGGTTGAGTAATAGTTTGGCGTTTCGAGACGCGAGAAGCAATGGCCCCGAGCAATTCCGCCTTAGTAAAAGGCTTTGTCAGGTAATCGTCGGCACCCAATTCCATCCCCCGACGAAAATCTGTTTTGTCACTTTGAGCCGTGAGGAAAATAAAAGGAATTGTTGCAGCTAGGGAGTTTTGCCGCAGCGTCCGCAACACGTCATAACCGTCAAGTTCCGGCATCTGCACGTCGCACAAAATTAAATCCGGTATCTCCGCAAGTGCCATCTGCACCCCAAAGCGACCGTTTTCTGCGACAATCACCCGGTAGCTTTGAGATTCCAGGAGTTCCAGAAGAGTTTCCCTGATTAATTCGTCGTCCTCAATTACCAAAATTTTGAGCATGATACTTAGATAACAGATGGCACTATATATCAGAATCTGACTAACTCTAGCATATTCAAACTAACGAATTACTGAGTCGGCCAATTAGCCAATAAACGATTAGCCAAATGGCTGAATATTTTCCCTCGATTGTTAAGTCAAAATAAAATAACTGCCAAAATAGGGAAAAATTATATATTTTTCAAGAGCAGAAAACTGCTGCACCAGACTCGTTTGATAAATTTTTATTACAAAAAAAAGGGTTTTCTCATAAAAAACTTGCAGCTACGACTTTGACTGGGCGGATGGCGGCAATCACTCGGACAATCACTTATATGATGTCCGGTTAATTGCTCATAATTAGCCCGTGTTTGTACTTAGGGCTTTAGTTTTCTATCGATCGATGAATCAAGATGCTGCGTCCTGATTCCGCCTACAAACAGATACTTGCTTTCAGACAACTTTTGGGGAGAGATAAAAATTCTAGACTGAGGTTAAAGCTTCCAGATTCATCTGTGCACTAAATCTCAAATCTCAAATCTCAAATCGACAGCCGGAGACCTGAATTCTGGTTGTACAACCAGACATCATATTATGCAAGGTCTTAATGCACAGGCTTAGTAGAATTGGCGCAAAACTTTTTATCTACTATTGCCGAAGTAATACTGACAGCTTGCATTGATGATGACGGAACGATCTGGTCTTGCGGAACTACCACCGTCTTTTTGCAAACAAGCTCGCTGCTGCCTACAGAGGCAAAGTTCCAAGCATAAAATTCGGGAGTGCTGACTGTCGCATTGGCAGGATGTAAACCTAGTGCAGTCACCAATACTAATCCCAAAGTCACTAAAGCTACGAGCGCGAATTTCAGCATATTCTTTGTTTGAACCCGACAACTTATCTGATTGGTATTACCTTATTATTGCCTGGGTTGCTCGGGAGCGTCAATAGCAGTTATTCCGCCGTCAGATTCAACTGGTAAGCGATCGGCTCCGAGGCCTGAGAAACGACCACGAATTCATAATAACCAGAATCATCGAGCAATCCCGACCAACTAAGCCCCTCTGCATCTTGCAGCAAAGCCCGGGCTTTGTTTGTCCGCCCGGGAGAATAAATTGACAGCAGAGTAGATTTGGGCGGAGCTTGCAAATTCACCCGCAAAGTTTGATTTTGAGCGAACCTGGCAATGTAAGCTTTCCCTTCTCCGGGTTTGAGATTGCCTGTGAGGCTTTTGCTGTTTGAGAGACGGTCAAATTCAACGCTTTCGACAGTTGCTCCAGCTTGTAAAGATGCAAGGGCGTCGGCGGTAATTGCTTGCCAAATTTGTCCGATCGGCAAACCGATGAGATTGCGATCGCGCGGCTGTTCTGGAAACCAATAAAAGAACTTAGCATCAGCCAAATCGTACAGAGCCCGACTGCTCAAATTCAGCTTGTTAACCTCCGTTTTCCAGAGATCGATATCGGCGGTGTCGTAACTGCCCAACCGCGCTCTAGCGTCGCTGCTGAGATTTTCCAGCTTGTCGAGCAACTCGTCGCCGATTTTCTGCCACCTTTCGCGCCACTGGCGATCTTCCTCGCCTTCTTTTAACAATCGTCCGCCCAATTCCGGGTATTTGGCATAAAAAGTCTCGTCCACAAGGTTGACGTAACCGTTATAGAATCGATCGTCAATTTTGAGCTTTACAAAGCGCTCTTGCAAAGCATCTTCTTGCTGCTGCTTCGGGCTTGGAGGCTGCGAAACTTTCTGCACTTTTGATTGCAGATTTAACAAAGAATTGCCCGCCAACCAGCCAACTCCCCCCATACTTAATAGCACCGCCACCACGAACAAAACCATTTTCCAAGCAGGCATCTTTTGCTGATTGCCAATAACAGCAACTCGCACCGGAGTTCCCGGCAGTTTTGGCGCGGGGGCGGGCACTGGTACAGGCGAGAAATCCGGCGGCTGCGTGGGCCCCCAATCCGGGGCTGGCGGCAAAGGCGGTTCAAAAGGCGGATTGCCCGAGAGAGCGAGCATTACCTCGCGAGCCGAGGAGTAACGCTGGCTCGGCTGTTGAGCAAGCATTTTATCGAGTACCAGAGACAAATTCGGAGACAGAGAACATTCCGCTCGCCAGTTCCAATTGAGCGTCTGGCTGTCGACCAACTGATGCGGTTCCTTCCCTGTCAGCAACACCAAAACCGTGGCCGCCAGAGCGTACAAATCGCTGTGGGGAGAGACGATGCCCATCTGCATCTGTTCGACGGGAGCATAGCCGAGCTTGCCGATGCGAGTCGCGGGGGCGGGAGTGCCGTTAGCCTCAGCGAACAGAGACTCTACGGTGGCGGCGACTTGTTTGACTCCGCCAAAGTCGATCAGCACGGGCATCCCGTCAGAACTCCGCAGAATCAGGTTGTCCGGGGAGATGTCGCGGTGAATCACTCCCAAAGAGTGAATGTATTCGAGCACGGGCAAAATTTGCTGCAGCAGTTGATTGATTTCTGCCTCTATGAACCGCAAACCCTGACGCTTGCGGGCGTCGAGCAAAAAGCGGTAAGTTTGACCGGGAACGTAGTCTTGGACGAGAAATAGGTAGCCTCGATCGCTGATACTGACGCGGAAGAGTTCGCGGAAGCGCGGGATTTGATTGTGTTGCAGCTTGTAGAGCACTCCCGCTTCCCGCTCGAACAGTTCCTCGGATTTTTGTAAAGCGTAACTTCCGTGTACTTGGGGCGCAAATTCTTTTAAAACGCAGGGTTCGTTAAATCGGTGGGCGTCTTCAGCGAGGTAGGTACGTCCGAAGCCTCCGTGTCCCAATTCGCGGACGATGCGGTAGTGGTTGTTGAGAGTTATGCCGGGGTAGATGGGATTGTTCATTGGAACTTGCTGCGTCGGATTTTCACGCTTGACTGAGACTGAGGATTTTGGGCGATCGCTGAATTAATCTTGCCATAGTGTGTCAGTGTTTATTAGTCGATCGGCCGCGAGGCTATCCCCTGCGGTTCTTGTGAAAACAGCGGTTTCGTGCTATTGAAGTTTATCTACTGCGCCATATTTTCGATCGACCTCAAAATCTGTTCAAATTTTTAGTGTCCGACCCAATGTGCCATCCGGGCGTTAGCGCTACTAATTGAATCTTGAGCGATCGAAGTGCAAAATAAGCATTTTAAGGAGCAAATTATGCAGCCAGAACAGCGTCAGCGAGCAATTGGGGCGTTTGAAGAGTTTTTGAGAGCGCCGCTTGAGGAACGATTGCAACAGCAGCAGAGTCGAGTTGCCGAAGCGGGGGCGATTCCCTACGGGATAGCTGCGCTTCACGCGCTTTTTCAAAAAGTCGCTGCCACAGTACCAGCTTACCAGACTTTCCTAGCTACACTCAACATCAATCCCGCCTCAATTCAAACCTTTGAAGACTTCCAAAAATTGCCGCTAATTACCAAAGAGAATTATTTACGCTGTCACCCGCTACCTCAGTTGTGCTACCAGGGCAAATTAGAAACTTGCGATTTCATTGCTGTTTCATCGGGTTCGACAGGAAACCCGACATTTTGGCCGCGTTTTATCAGCGACGAGTTGCAAATAGCTGCTCGTTTTGAACAAATATTTCACGACAGTTTTTACGCCGACAATCGCTCAACTTTAGCTGTGATTTGCTTTGCGTTGGGAACTTGGGTTGGGGGAATGTACACGGCAAATTGCTGCCGCTATCTGGCGAGTAAGGGTTATCCCGTTACAGTTGTAACGCCTGGGAATAATAAGACTGAAATATTCCGAGTTGTGCAGGAACTCGGGCAGCATTTCGAGCAAGTAGTATTGTTGGGATATCCGCCGTTTATCAAAGATGTGATTGATAGCGGAATTGCTGGGGGTGTGGAGTGGCAAAAATATCGAATTAAGATGGTGTTTGCGGGGGAAGTGTTTAGCGAAGAATGGCGGAGTTTGGTGAGCGATCGCACTAATTCTGACAATCTATATTACAACTCTGCGAGCCTTTACGGTACTGCCGACGCGGGCGTTTTGGGCAACGAAACACCGCTGAGTATTTGCATCCGCCGCTTTTTAGCAAACAATCCCGAAGCAGCACGCAATTTATTCGGGGAATCGCGGTTGCCAACGCTGGTGCAGTACGATCCGAAAAGCCGCTTTTTTGAAGTGAATAATGACGGCACGCTGTTATTTTCTGGCGACAACGGCATCCCGCTAATACGCTATCATATCTCGGATAACGGCGGTTTAATTTCTTACGAAGCAATGCTCAATTTTTTGGCTGAATGGGGGTTTAACCCTGTGGCACATTTGCAGCAAGCAGCAGGTATGAAACTTTCTGATTTCCCTAGAGGAATTCGCTGCTTGCCCTTTGTCTATGTATTTGGGCGATCGCACTTTACCGTTTCTTACTTCGGTGCTAACATTTACCCAGAAAATGTCACCGTAGGTTTAGAAGTTCCCACCATACGGGAATGGGTGACGGGAAAATTTGTACTGCAAGTCAAGGAAGATGCGGATCGAAATCGTTGTTTATCGGTGGTTGTGGAATTAGCAGCGGGGGTGGAGGGCGACGAGGAGATGAAGCAGGCGATCGCATCTTCAATTCTCGCGCAATTGCGGCGGCTAAACAGCGAATTTGCTAATTACGTGCCGCCCGAATATCAGTTACCTGTGGTGACATTAACTGCGATGGGCGATGCGGAGTATTTTCCGATTGGGGTGAAGCACCGGTACACGCGGCAATAAGTAGTTTAAATTGATGAGCTATCAGTTTTCAAAAGTCTTGTGTTATTCTATAATTAGGGTGACAGTTGATGGTTCAGCTTATAATATGCCAGCAAAAGACATCTACCACAATAATGTCAGAACAGCGCTAGAAAAAGACGGCTGGACGATAACAAACGATCCGCTACTTTTAAAAATTGGCAAACGCACTCTCAACGTCGATTTGGGTGCAGAAAAACTATTTGCTGCCGAAAAGCAAGGTCGCAAAATTGCTGTAGAAGTAAAAAGTTTCGTAAGTGCTTCACCCGTTCATGACTTAGAAGAAGCTGTTGGACAGTATATTGTCTATGAAGATATTCTAGAGCGCTCGGAACCTGAACGGATAATATATCTGGCAATCCGTGCAGAAGTTTATGCACAAATTTTTTCGGAACCTATCGGGCAGGTTTTGTTAGAAAAAAAGAGATTTAAATTAATAGTTTTTGATTCATTAAAGGAGATAGTTGTCAGATGGATAGACTAGATGAATATCGCGGATTTATTCAGAAAATCTTAGAGAGTTATGCCCAGATTCCCTACCAATACGGAGAAATTAAAAGCAGCGTTATTGTTGACCGCGAACAAAACAATTTTTTACTGATGCACGAAGGCTGGGAGGGTGCTAAAAGAATTCACGATTGTATCGTCCATGTGGAAATTATCGACGGCAAAATCTGGATTCAACAAGATGGTATAGAAACGGGAATTACCGCAGAACTTGTAGAATTAGGAGTGCCTAAAGACAAGATAGTTTTAGGGTTTCATCCGTATCATGTTCGGCAGCATACGGGATATGCGATCGCCTAAACCAGCTTACAATACAGGAAATGAAAGGGCGATCGCTAAATTGTATCGGGATCGATGTTTAATTCTCGCAGTTTCGCGGCCAGGCGATCGGCTCGTTGAGCCTCCCTTTCTGCAACCTCTTCAGGAGTAGGGACAATCTCTCCTTCTGCTGTAAAGAAACGCAATTTTCCGCCACAAATTCCGAGACTCAAATCGAGCTGCTGACTCCGCAGATGGCCGAATTCGTTGGGTGCGATTGCTTCATATTCCCCGTCAACTAAATGAAACCCAGCTAATTCTAAAGTTTCTGGGTCAAACCAAAAGTAGTCGTGAGTGCGAAAAGTATCTTGATAGAGTTGTTTCTTAAAGTTTTTGTCTATATCCGCTGTTTTGGGAGACAGGATTTCTACGATAATATTGGGGTACTTTCCCTCTTCATCCCAAACTACCCAGCTTTTCCGAGTTTTTCGTTCTGTTCCGAGTACAACAAAAAAGTCTGGGCCTCGGAAGTCTTTCGATTTGAGTTGCTTGGGACTGTAATAAATGGTTAGGTTCCCAGCAGCATAGAAATTGTTTCTATCTCGCCACCGCCATTCTAGACAGTTGAGGAGTAGGATTATTTGTCGGAGATGCAGTTCTGTTTCCACGGGAGGTTCGTCACTGTATAAATCGCCGGGCGGAAAAATAACATTTTCCGGTATCTCTTGTTCTGGTATCTCTTGTTCTAGTATCTCTTGGGTAGTAGCTAATTCTGCGGTTGCGGACATGGCTGCTGGGTGAGGAGTAAGAGGTTGTGTGTCTATTTTAGCAAGCTTTTCATATCTCTGCCGAGGACTATTCTGAAAGCCCGATCGCGCTTTGTGCCGAAACACGCGATCGAACACCGAACAATATCAAATCTAGCATCGGAATTATTCATATTTCTATTCTCTTAATCTGCGTGAATCTGCGTGGACCCCTTGTCCGGGGCGGTTAATACATTCTCTTTTTTTGACTGCAGATGAGGGCAGATAAACACAGATTAACGCAGATGAATTAGATAAATTTCGGTTGCACCATCTGTGGTTGACTGTTGACTGGATTTTACCCCGGACGATGCTACCGGGTTCGATCTCATTAGTCTTTAACTATTAGCAATTGCCGCTTTATTTGCCGTCAGCTTCCCTCAGAGCCGCCAGAATTTCCGGTCGTTTCATGCGCGCGTAGCCCCGAATTTTCCGGTCTTTGCCGATCGCCTTCAATCGCCTCAGCGAAAGAGTGTCGTAGTCTTCCTCTGGGGACGGAAACGGCAATTCCAACTGCAACTGCGGTAGCTGAGGTTTTTGCTGTGCCTTCGACTGCTTCTTAGGCTGCTTCTTAAGCTGTGTTTCTGACTGGGTTTTCGGTGGTGTCCCTGGCTGGATTTCTGAGTGCGTTGCGGTCGCTCCCAGTTGGCGGCGGAGAGTTTCGATTTGATTTTTCAGATCGTTTTCTACGTCTTCGATCGCGTCAGCAACAAAATGATTGATTGTTTGAACTGTGCGTTCTAATTTTCTTGACAGCAGTTTTTCTAGTTCATCCAACTGTCTCAATGCACCTTCAAGATTTACCTCAGAAATAACAGCAGGTGTCGGCGGACTATCGCTGCCCGATTGTTCAATTTTTTTAGCCAATTTATCTACCTTTTCATGAAATGTTTTTTCAACTTTTTCGAGCAAAAGCTTAATTTGTACTATTTGCTCGCGATCGAAGTTCTGCTCAGTTAGAGCTTTTACTTGCTTTTTGAGCAGGTCTTCATTTTTTTTTACAGATTGTTCTATTTGTTTTGTGAGACTTTCTACCTTTTTTTGAAATGATAGCTCAAATTGTTCCAGTAGAGTCTCAATTTGTGAAGTTCTCTGAGTTGGTTGCGGAGCTAAATGTTCCATTTCAGATCGAGCAACAGCTACCTCCTCGTCGGTCATTTCAAATACCCACGCCCACATTTGCTCGATGCCGAGTTCTTTAGCAACAATACACCAATCTGAGCCGCAAACAACTTCATATTCTTCTTCATTGCTGTAAGCTTCAGTGCGGCGCACAATTAAAGGAATCAAGTTGCTGCCTTGCTCGATGAGACTTCTCCTGAGAGCTTCGCGGCGTTCGCGGGGAATTTCGCCCCGCTGAGACTCTGGTACTGCTATTTGGGAAGTGTAAATCTGACTGTGACTAATTGGCTTAATCCGCAAATATTCAACTATTCGGTTTTGATCGGACGATCGATCCATCTTCTTACAAGTCCCCTTTTTTCATAAAAATCTGGTGTGTAGGTATTTATGTATATTTGCACTTTACAGCCTGCGTTTTAAGTGCCGCAAGACTAACCCAAGAACTCTAATTTTCGGGTGCGCCACAAGCACGTTACCCAAACTGCGATCGAACTCGGTTATCTGGGGGAGATATCGCCGGGGTGCTGTACCTGTGCGGCTGGCTGTGCGGTGACAGCCCGGGCGATGGCGTCGGGCCCTCGCCCGTGCTACGGCAAAAGTTACTGCAATTCCTAAAAAAAAGCGACTGTGATGAGTTTAACTGGCTGTGGGACACCAACGATCCACTGCTTTACTCATCTTTACTTTTTTTGGTTGGCGTCAGGGCGATCCTCTTCGAGGGCTTCGCTAACAGGCTGGCGTTGCGAGTGGCCGCAGGAGTTGCGAGTTATGAGTATTTTTGCCACTTGTCAATTATTTTAATCATTGTTTTGTCGGTTAACCCTTTAACACGTTCCACCACATTTGCAAATGAGACAAACGGCCGCACATCTCGCTCTTTGAGTATTATTTGGATTATTGGAAGCTTCAAGCCAGCATCTTTCAAATTAGCCAACAGTTGATTTTTATCTAAAGTATTGAGTGCTGCCAACAGCGACATTGATTCGGAAGCTACGTTTTCAACTTCTGGTATCCTCTCTACCACCGCTTGTTTTTCTGGTGGCGACTCTGATTTCAACTCATTAATTCTGTTTGCTATCCCAGCTTCAACTAACAGAGGTACTTGTTGTAAGAGTCGGTTTTCAAGTTCTTGTATACTCTGGGCTAAAACTTTTTGTTCGCGGGCGTAATCAGCTTTTAGTTCATTAATTTGATTTGCAAACTGGGCTTCAATATTTGTTAGTCGCTGTTCTAAACTAGATGGCTCTTGGGGAGTTTCATTTTCACATAAATTAGGGACTTCGACCAAAGAAACAGGGTTTTTTATTAAATCTGCGGGCTGCGACGAAGTATTTTCGTAGAGAAACCCGGTTTCTGAGTTCTCAACTAAATTCTCAGTGATTGCGGTTTTTCTGAGAATTTCAAGTTGCTCCAGTAAAATTTTTTCATTTTCTTCTTCCAGGATGAATGCTCCGATTGTCTCGCCTTTGAGAGGTTCTATTTCCTTTGCTCTCGCCGCCGCATAGTATTCAAAATCTCCGTCTACTATCTCGTAAGCATCCATACCGTTGCGGCGGACAATTATCGGATTAATCAATCCTCCTAATTCTAAAATAAGTCGGGCTAATTTCTCTAAATCAGGCTCTGCAAAATTGGAACGGGGAACTGCACAGGTAATTCTTTTCACTGCTACCAGTGAGGGAAATAATTTTTTCATTAGTTTTTACCTATTTTTTCCAAAACTTCGAGTGCGAGCATTTCAAATTCTTGGGAAGCGATTGAATCAGGCTTAAAGTCCAGCACTGAAATCGGATCGGCGATTTCCATATTCCCGACTATTTGAATTTGTTCGGCACACTTGGCCAAATCATCTCTTTCGTAAATTACGCTGTCCATAATTTCCATACCGTAGCGTTTCGGAATTGCCTCCCTCCGCTTGGGCAAACTATACTGTACAAATTTAGCATTAGTTGAGATTTTGCACGGGAGTACGCCTAAAATTGCGATCGGCTGTTTGCCGATTATTTTCTTGAATCCGTTAACTTTTTTGATAAAATCCTTGACATTAACCAATCCTTGATTGGCAAAAGGCTTTAAGTCAGAAGGAATAATTAAATAATCCGCCGTAATCAGGGCAACTCTAGCATAAAAATTCAAAGATGGCGGTGTATCGATCAGTACAATATCATATTTATCCTCTACTACTGCTAGTTTCTGAATTAAAATCATTCGGCTGTAATCTAGTTGATTGAATTCGGTTTCTTCGTGCATCAAATTGATGTGGGAAGGAATTACATCAATTTCGGGATGGCAAAAACTTGACTGGCGTGCTACTTCGCTTATCGAGTAACCCTCTTCTGACTGCAAAACGTGAAGAATGTTGCAATCTTTCAAATCGTCTTGTTCTTCATCTTCAAATTTTACTAAACCAGTCGCAAAGGTTGTATTAGCCTGACTGTCTAAGTCTATGACTAATACTCTGTTACCTTTCTTGCTGAGCGCTGAGGCTAAATTGACGACTGTTGTAGTTTTGCCCACGCCGCCTTTATTGTGGTAAACTGCAATAATTTTCATAGTATTTTGCTTTTTTTGTGTAAGGATTACGTCTGATTTAACTTGAATATTAACGGGATTATTTTCCGGTGTTTGTTCCCGTTCTGAGGTTTGACTTGGCTCAGGTTCTGCTGGGGCGGGATTGTTTTTTTGTAATGGGACTGTACTAATTAACTCAGGATTCACCAAATTATTTTGATGTTCTTTAAGTTGAAGATTAGGGGAATTTTTTATATATTTTAAATTATCTCGGCCAATTAAACCTCGAATTTCATCAATTCTAGTTTCCACGTCTTGTCCAGCACACTTAAATACTAGCTGAATTTCTGAGGCGGCTCTTTGGTAGATTCTAATTTCTTTAGCATTGGTAATCAATCCGTAGCGAATGCTTAAACTTGTTAAGTAACGCTTCAGTCTCCTGAGGTGGCGGTCTAAATTTTCCTTGGGATGTTTCGCCTCAATTATCACACTCATCGGCGAGTCTGCATCGAGAACTAGGGGAATAACTTGGGTGCCAAATGAGAGGAAGTCTAGACGAATATTCCCAAAAGTGACTTCTTGATGCCAAGTGTCGGGCGTATAGCCTAGTTTTGGTAGCAGATAGCTGACAATCAGTTTGCTTTCTACTTCGCTTTCGTTGCGACAGTTATTGGGATTGAAAGTCATTCGATTTTAGATTTTAGATTTTAGATTTTAGATTGGGAATGACTGATTTAATAATGGTACGGATTGCGATCTTGACAGTAGGGCGCGCATTCCTGCCCTTACAAAGGCTACGGATTGTAATATCGAAAATATCGAAAAACCCGGTTGTGTTTTACAAACCGGGTTTTTCGGGCATTTATCGCGTTTCTAAACTACTTTGTTTTAGCGTTAAATTCCTGCAATGTCTGATAGCCGCCAGCCGGATTGTACAAGTGACAGTTGTCGGCAATCCGCTTCATTAAAGACCAAGAAAATTCTGTTTCGTAGAGATGATCTTGCCAATTTTCCTTTAAGCTGCTGTGGGCGAGGCGCAAATTGTACCAGGGAATAGCAGTTGAAAGGTGGTGGGGAACGTGGACGTTAATGTCGTGGCACAGAAACTCTACCCAGCGGGGATAATCGCAGTGAACTGTTCCCGATAGTTGCGCTTGGGCTTCGTTCCATTCTTCGGGTTCTTTAAAAGAAATATCAGGTGCTGTGTGGTGGACGATCGTAAAAGTGCTCATCCAGAAATGGTAAACCAGCCAGGGCATCAACCAAAATTTGACAAATCCCCAAATGCCTGTGGTTGCTATTAAAAGCGGAAATCCGATCGCAGCACCGATTAAAACGACAAAAACTGAAAACCGCACTTGTTCTTGTTTCTGTTTACCGTTGAAGCGCCACCACATAAAGTGTACTTTTGCCCAGTGGGCGATCGAGCCAATCCACCACATCCGACCGAATATTAAACTATAAGCTATTTGTAAAGCCTTGGGCGCGCCAGTGTAGTCTGCTGCTGTCATCGGGTGCCAAGCATTATCCTCACCAAGTTTATTGGTGTGCTTGTGGTGGTAATTGTGGCCGTGCCGCCATGCGTGAAACGGATAAATTAACGGCAGAAATGCAATATGTCCGACTAAATCGTTTACCCAGCGGCGGTTAGCAAATGACCGGTGCCCGCAGTCGTGCCCGATCACAAAAAAACCGGTTAATCCGGTTCCTGTGAAAATCCACATTAGAGGTAGTAGAAACCAAGGAGAGACTGCTATGCCCCAGTAACCGACAGCAACTAAAAGAACGTTGACGATTACTTTTGTCCAAGCTTTGCGGCGGTTTTTGACGAATACTTCCCGCGGCAGGGTTTTGAGAATATCTTTGAGGCGCAGGTTGGAAGTGTCACTTGCGGATGTCAAATTTAGTGGTTTTTCGATCGATGCTGTCATAAACTGATTTCGATTCTCCGTATGCCATGAGCATGGCTTAACAAAATTAGCGCATAAAAAAGCGCAATAAAATCTCAGCTCGTTGCCAGCTTGCGGCATACGAGTTGAGCACTAGGCAAGCGCGTTTTAGCAAATGCTAGCGATCGCTATCCGCAGTTAGGAATTTCTGGCACTTTCGGCAAAAAACACTGCGGGTAGCAAAACCTTTGTTTTTATAACACAGGGGCAGGACAATTAGCATTAAGCGCTGTTGTCTGCTAATTGCTGTTGCTGCCAGAAATCGGATCGAGAGCCGGCAAGCCAGCTAGCGACCGTTGCTGTTTGAGGCTTTGCACTTCCAGCAGCAAGGATTCGATTTCTGCTTGCAAGTGCAGGAACTTAACTTGCTGGTCGGCTTGGTAGGGGCACTTCACCGAATCTACTTTGCGGGCAAAACTGGTCGATAGGGTAGAAGCACTAGCCATTTCGGGGTTGCTCGCGGTAACTTGAGGCCGGGAAAGAGTGGATGAATTATTTGACATTAGTAATTGGGTAGACATATCTACACATTCACACCATTAAGTTACTTTAACCTGAACCGATCGTATTAAACATCAAATTAACCGATCGAGCTAAAATTAGTGTAAATTCCTTAGCCATTGCCTCAAACCATTGACATCGTGACCCTGATTCTACCTGCTACTGACTCTGCTGCTAACTCCGCTGCCCGCGCCGCCGAGCCGAAACGCTACGGCTGGCCCGGCTTGATCGAAGCTTATCGCCCCTACCTGCCGGTGACGGAAATCACGCCTGTAGTGACCCTCCAAGAAGGCAATACTCCCCTGATTCCAGCACCTGCGATCGCCTCTGTTATCGGTCGAGACGTGCGCGTCTTGGTGAAATACGACGGCCTCAACCCCACGGGTAGTTTCAAAGACCGGGGGATGACAATGGCGATTTCCAAGGCCAAGGAATCTGGTGCCGAAGCTGTAATTTGCGCCAGTACCGGCAATACTTCGGCATCGGCGGCCGCCTACGCCAGACGCGGGGGGATGCGAGCTTTCGTGTTGATTCCCGAAGGTTACGTGGCTTTGGGCAAGCTGGCGCAAGCTTTGCTTTACGGTGCGGAAGTAATTTCGATTGGCGGAAATTTCGATCGGGCCCTAGAAATTGTCCGCGAAATGGCTGTCAATTATCCGGTGACATTGGTCAACTCCGTCAATCCTTACCGCTTGGAAGGTCAGAAAACCGGAGCTTTTGAAGTGGTGGACGCTTTGGGCGACGCCCCCGACTGGCTGTGCATTCCCGTCGGAAATGCGGGAAACATCACAGCATACTGGATGGGTTTTTGTCAATACCACCAAGCCAAAAAATGTTCGCGCTTGCCGCAGATGATGGGATTTCAAGCCGCCGGGGCTGCACCGCTGGTAACGGGCTCACCGGTATCGCACCCAGAAACCCTGGCGACAGCAATTCGGATCGGCAACCCCGCTAGCTGGAAACAGGCGATCGCAGCTTCCGAAGCCAGCCGCGGCAGTTTTGCTGCTGTCACCGACGCCGAAATTCTGGACGCTTACCGCTTGTTAGCATCGCAGGAAGGAATTTTCTGCGAACCGGCGAGTGCAGCTTCTGTGGCCGGTTTGCTGAAGGTAAAAGACCAAGTTCCGACAGGGGCGACGGTGGTTTGCGTGCTGACTGGTAATGGTTTGAAAGACCCGGATACGGCGATTAATCACAGCAACAATCTATTTAAAGGCGGCATTGCTCCGACTTTGGATGCAGTAGCTGGGGCGATGGGGTTTTAAGAAGTTAGTTGACAGTTGTCAGTTGTCAGTTGTCAGTTGTGTCCTCTGTGGTTCATTTAAACTAAGATATTGCACCGGCGGTCAACAACCTGTGGGGGCGGGTTCACCAACAATATCTAACAAGTACCAACAATCTGAATAAACCCGCCCCCACCCAACAGTAAATCGCCATCTACCTCTTTTAAGATACAAGGGGCTGCTTCCCCAACAATATCTAACAAGTACCAACAATCTGAATAAACCCGCCCCCACCCAACAGTAAATCGCCATCTACCTCTTTTAAGATACAAGGGGCTGCTTCCCCAATAACTTTCAAGGATACCAAAAGACTAAAAAACCCGCCCCGCGCGAAAGTCCTCGATTGATATTGTTGTAAGATATCAGTTTAAATTCACATCTTGCACCAATATAAGAAACAGGCTTTCCGGCCTGTTCCACTTTTAGTTAAAATCTCTTGCGGGGCGGGCTATTCGGCCCGCCCCTAAACGCGACATTCTACATTTTCGCCTGAGATATCCATGCACCCCAAAAATCCGGATGAGATAACAATTTACGATCGGAGTTAGTATCAATAAACTTCTTTGAAGTAACTTTTTTATCCATAAACTCAGCGAGACAGTTTTGTCATTATATTTATGACTAGCCCTACTGCAACCCTGTTAATTGCCTGTCCCGATCGCAAGGGGCTTGTCGCCTTACTTGCCAATTTTATCGCCTCCCACAACGGCAATATCATCCACGCGGATCACCATACAGATTTTACCGCGGGATTGTTTCTGAGCAGGCTAGAATGGCAATTAGATGATTTTGACTTAACCACCCAACAAATAACACCTGCTTTTAGTGAAATAGCCAAGGACTTACAAGCCAATTGGCAATTGCATTTCTCTCATAAAATTCGACGCATCGCCATCTGGGTAAGCCGTCAAGATCACTGTTTGTTAGACTTGATTTGGCGACAGCGATCTCAAGAAATTAGGGGTGAAATCCCCCTGATTATCAGCAACCATGAAAATTTAAAGCCTCTTGCCGCACAATACGGTATCGACTTTGAGTATATTCCCATTACTAAAGACAATAAAGCTCTTCAAGAAGCACAACAGTTAGAACTTCTTAAAAAATATAATATTGATTTAGTAGTTTTGGCTAAATATATGCAAATATTGAGTCAAGAGTTTATCATAAAATTTCCCAATGTGATTAATATTCACCATTCATTTTTGCCCGCGTTTGTGGGTGCCAATCCCTACGAAAGGGCTTATGAAAGAGGGGTAAAAATTATCGGGGCAACAGCGCACTATGTTACACCAGATTTAGATGCGGGCCCGATTATCGAACAAGATGTTGTGCGCGTCAGTCACCGCGATGAAGTGTCTGATTTGATTCGCAAAGGTAAAGACTTAGAAAGAGTTGTGTTAGCAAGAGCCGTGCGATATCATTTACAAAATCGTGTTTTAGTTTATGGCAATCGGACTGTGGTTTTTGCTTGAAAATTAGGCATCATATCAATCCTGGTTTGTTACTCTTTCGATCGCTCGACGAGTGAGATCAATTCCGGTTGCAGGGGCGAAGTGGAGCGAATCCCAAAGTTTTCTCAACTTGATATTTTTCATTAATTGTGATGCTGTTAAGATTTTCCGTTGTCGTCTTGTTGCGATCGCCCTTTGCCCGCTTTTCCCACAGATTCGCCAATAGGGCGAGGTGTCGGAACTTTACTTTTACCCGCAGGCCATCCTTCGCGCTGCTGGGAGCGATCGCCGTCGGTTTCTTCGGTTTGGTCGTGAAACAAAATTTGTCGCGTGGGATAAGGCAAATCGATGCCGTTTTCCACGAGCTTTTGTTTGATAGCACAAATTACCTTGTCGCGCGATCGCATATCGTCAATTCGGCGCGGCGGAGCAATCCACCACCGAACGCGAATATTGACGGTACTTTCTGCTAGCTCAACCACCAGCACATCGGGTGCAGGAGCTTTCAACACCTCATTTATGCTGTACAATGCTTCCAGCATTAACTGCTTGGCGCGGTCAATATCGTCGCCGTAACCAATACTAAAATCGTATTCAGTGCGGCGTTTATCGAAAGCAGTATTCACTGTCACCGAATTCGTAAACAATTCGGCATTGGGAATGACAATCCGGCGACCATCATAGGTTAGGATTGTTGTAGCGCGGGTCTCAATATTTTCTACCGTTCCCTCAAAGTTTTTAAACACAATTTGGTCATCGATTCGGAACGGTTCAGTTAACAGAATTAGGATACCGGCTAAGAAGTTTTGCAAGATATCGCGAAAGGCAAAACCAATCGCCACCCCGCTAATTCCAAGCAATTGAATCAAATCCCCAGCTTTAAATGTGGGAATTACAATCGAAAGAGCAACAAACAGGCCAACTAGAACGATCGTACCCTGCGCCAACCGTCCTAACACCAGCCCCAAATTTCGTGCTTGGTGGTGGTGGCGGGTTAGCCGCCTGACGGCTCTTTTAATTGCCCCGCCCACACAGACAAAGATTGCAAAGACAATTAACGCCAGCACAATATTCGGCAACAGGATAATCAAGCCGTCGATCATGCTCTGAATCTTTACCCAGACTGCGGATATCTCTGCCTTCATGAAGTTTCCTCGCGTATCAGTCGTTGTCGATACTACTAAAATTTAGCTGGGTTAAGTTCTATCTAAAGACTGTAGGTCGGTACGACGCAAGGCAGATTTTTTGGCAGGTTTCAAAATTTTGAATGCAGATTATAGGTTTGCGTGTAGTACAGTTACATCGATTAGTCAAACATCCCTAGATGCGGAATAATCAAGAAGCAGATGAATTAATGCCACCTAATTGCAGGAAAAACAAAAACAAGGAATAGCTGACTAAATCCCACCTGCAAGGGGACTTGCCATGCCGATAATTCCTGAATTTTTAGCTCCTAATTCCCAAAGGGCGGTAAATCGAGTAACTGATTTTTAGAAGGTGGAAGTTGGGCGGTATTTTTGCCTGGGGCGGAAGTTTGGCGGATTTCCAGAGCAGTTTCGCCGGGATTTGCAGTGCGAGTAGGTACTATTTCTAAAGAATATACTGTCTCGGTTTTTGCAGGGGCAGGATTTTGGGCTTTCGCGAGCAAGTCAACGGCATCTCCGAGGGCGCTAGTTAAATTTTTGCTAGTTTCGGCGTGGCGGGCTTCTTCTTGTTTGAGGGCTTGAGTGAGTTGTTTAACTTGTTCGATCGCCCGATCGCGCTCTTGAAGAACTTCTGCTAACTTAGCTTTAAGTTCGCCTACAGTTTGCAGTTGTTCCACTTCCTGCTGGCGGGCAACTCCAGCATCGTCGCCTTCGGGTACAAGGGGCGAAAAATTTTGTAATTGCTCTATTTGTGCTTCCAGAGAAGCGATGCTTTGCTGAGTTAATTTAGCATCATTCCGCCGCTGCTCGGCTTCAGTATTGTAGAGTTGGCGCCACTGAGCGGCACTTTCACCGGCCTCATCTCGATCGCGCGAAACTTCTGTTAACTGCTGTTGCAGGCGCTTGATTTCATCTAACCACTGTCTGACATCCTGAGCCATATTGATTTTAGATTTTAGATTTTAGATTTTAGATTTTAGATTAACAATGGCGCACTGGTAATGGCTTAATTAAGTAACGCTGCTTATTTCCAGTTGCGCGATCGTCCTGCATTCATTTTCCATTTTCTAGTTCCCCGTCTCCTGTGCGCTATGAACATTTTTTACTGGTTGCGCTACCTGATTTTAGCTTTGTTTAAGGCATTTTTGAGGCTGCTTCGAGCTCTCAAACGGAAATTTGAGGGTTTTTGGCTGTTTTGTCGGTGTTTGACTTGGGGAACGCTCAAGCAGGTCGGCGCGAAGGCAGGAGAACAGCGCTTGCCGGGGCTGTCTGCGGAAATGGCCTACAATTCTATGCTGGCGCTGTTTCCGGGGCTGTTGGCTATCTTATCTGCGATCGCTCTGTTTGAACCTTTGCAGTCAACACTGTATCAAATCGCCCGTCTTTTGGGCGAAGTTATACCCGATGAAGTGCGGAAATTGATTGGCGGCTTAATCAGAGAAATTCTGTTAACTCGCAGTAAAGGGCTGTTTTCGTTGAGCTTTCTTGGGGCGCTTTGGGCATTTTCTGGAGTAATGAGCGCGGCGATGGCTGCACTCGATCGCATCCATGAAATCCCGAGCGATCGAACTCGACCATTTTGGAAAGCAAAACTTATTTCTTTGGGGCTTAGTATCGGTACAATTGTGCTGTTAATTCTAGCATCAGGAGCTGTATTTCTCAGCGACTTAATTGTGCAAGCTGTTGCCCGCCAGAGTTGCCTGCTGGAGTCCGTCGCCAACTGCGATTTAAAAGATGTCCAAAACTGCTTGCTCCCCGCCGGCAATTGCCCTTTGGAGTCGGAACTATTAGGTGTTTGGCGGCTGTGGCGGTGGCCGATTTCTTTGGGAATTGTCTCACTTGCCTTTGCCTTTATTTACCGCTACGGGCCAAGCCGCCGTCAACCAGATATTCCTATTTTGTCTGGAGCAGTTTTTGCAGCTATTTTGTGGGCCTTATTTTCAGCTTTATTTCGGTTTTATGTTTTCCATTTGGGCAATTACACTTGGACTTACGGCACGATCGGAACTTTTATTGTGTTGCTGCTGTGGCTCGATCTTTCTTCTTTGGTGATGCTGATAGGAGCTCAGTTGAATGTGACAGTGGGAAAGGCAATGAAACACTCCAAATTAAAATAATTGGTTATTTGTTCTTTGTTATTGATTATTTGTTCTTTGTTGTTTGCCGGATGCTGGCTTACCGACGGAGTAAAGTGCTGAGGATACCCGCAACAAAAGACAGCAAAATCAGTATCCAAATGACACCGCCGGGAATGAAGGTCAAGATACCAACACCTCTAAGAATCCAAACTAGGAGGGTGACACCCAGGATAGTCAAAAAGATGCGGGTAGATAGTCGCATTTGAAATCTAGGAGAATTAGTCATGTTGAATCTTAAAGTTTTGTCTGGATCAATGATAGCTGTTTTATTGGCGATCGGCAGTTACCTCACCTTAATTTCAGATCCCGGTTCCGCTGTTGCGCCTGGGGCTAAAAATGCGCTGGCAGACGCGGCAAAGGCTGCTCAAAAAACACCTTCTACAAGTTTAACAATTTCCGATCGCACAATTGGAGCGGCGAAGGTGGGGATGACTTTCGGAGGATTGAAAAAGGCTCTGGGTTCCACGGCGCAGTTTAAGGTAGAGTCTCCTTTTATGGTAGACTTTGATTCTGTGGCAGTTAGTCGATCGGGAAAAGTGCAATATCGGATTATTTACGCTGCAGGTACAAAGCTAAAAGATACGGATGTCATTGAACTTTTGATGACTGAGAATTCTAATTATAAAACAGTTCAGGGCGTCGGGCCGGGAATGACTCTGAAACAAGCCGAGGCCATTTACGGCAAAGCTACTTTATCTTATAACGTGGATAATGAAATGAGAGAAGGGGTTGTATTTGCCAAGCAACCCACTAGAAACATTATGTTTGTTCCCAAGGCTGATGGGAAGCAGTTTGCGGGAGTTTATGGCGCTGGTAAAGGGGGATTTTATCAGACTAATAAGTATCACCCGAATGCTGTAATTAAGTCTGTGATGGTGCGGCAGTAGCCTTCGCATGATTCCCAGAAACCGGGTTTCTTCCGAGATATCTCGCCACCCAACCTAAATCATCCGAGAAACCCGGTTTCTTAGGCTAAAATTAAGGAGTACCTGTAGTTATGTCCAAATACTCTTGATTGTCAAGATAAATTTTAATATTGTGCAGTATTTGACGTAGGTACTCTATGACTTCCTTCTTAATCTCTACAAGTTCCTCAATAGTCTGATCTCGCCCCACTTCCTCAAAAGACTTAACTCCGTGGGCTAAGTCGTTCCTGTTGCGTTTAATAACTACAAGGTTTTGCCCGTTCTTTGTCTTAGCAAAGTCTGTTTGATATGAAAAACCGTATTTTTCTGCTATTTCTTTAATCAACCTAGCATCCACATTCCCTGAAAATAATTCTTCGCGTTCAAATGTAGCTGTGATGATGTCTATAGATATTTGGTTAATTTGTAAATGAATTTTCTTGGGAGAACGGTTTTTAAGATTTTGAAGAACAATCATTTTGATTTCTGGTTTGAGTTTATCGAAGGAGATTCCTTGATTTTTAAACTCATCAAATATGGCTACAATAGCATTTCGCATTGTCGATTCAACTAAGTTATACAATAACAAAAAACCATTGGCTTTTAGAGTTTTTGTTAACTCAGGATTAAGACTTTGTATTTGATATTGTCCAGCACTATCGGCGACTGATAACTTAGTGGTTTGTTTGATTAAGCCATCTAAAAAGATGAAGTAATCATCTACCTCTTGAGCGCGTGTATTGAAATCTAAGAGTACAGTATTCATCTTTAGCCCAGCAGTCGATCGCGGACATATTCAATGCGTAAAACTACTTTATTTTTAGAACTGCTAGCATCAGATTTTGTGAGATCCTTAAATTGTTGTGAATTGAGAAATTCTGTTGACCTTGGCTCAAGATTGCTGTTTTTTCTTAAAGCAAGAGCAACACCGACAGCCAGAGACTCGAATTTAATCCTAGTTGTTGTTCTCGCGCCATTTTTACCTTGGCGAAATCCTTGAGGAAAATATTTTTCTACAAAGTTTAGCATTGACTCGAATTCTGCCCGCATTTTTTGGCGATCGAATTTCGGATCTGCATTTACTTGCTTCAGATACTCATCAAGGAATATGTTTATCTTGCTATTAAACTTCTCATAGTTATTTAAAAATGCAAAAAAACGCAACACAAATTCTTGCGGTTCGCGACTGCGAATAGCAGACTCAGAAAAAGCGCATAATTTGCGGAACTTGTCATGTTTCGATAGTTCCTCAATCAGTTCGAGAAACTGACCTGGCAGTATGCCTCTGCGCTTTTCCATCTCGTTTAGATCGACGCTACCTGTATTAATGCGTTCAAATAAATCTCTTCGCGTTTCCTCATTTGCACTTTCAGTTAGTTGAATCATCCGAAGTGTAGTGCGATTGAAGCGCCTCTGACGGGCTAGGGACAAATCAGAAAACTTAAATCCATTTAAACTCTGTATTTTCTTTAAATCTGTCAACGTTAATTCGTTATTGATAAATCTAGTTAGAGTCCGAATGCGTTGTGTACCATCTATTATTTCTAAACGGGCTTCATCGTTTTCGTCCTCATGGATGTCAGCAACAAAAATATAAGGTATTGGCAGGCCCAAAATTATAGACTCAATGTATCCGCTCAATAAAGAGGGGTAACAGCAAAAAAGAAGGTTCACAAATACGAAGAGCATGGTAGAATATAAAGCATGACGCAAAAAACATCTGCTGACCAATTAGTAGAGACCTTACTGCAAAGCATTGAGCCATCTGAGATTGCCGACGAATCATTGCGTCGTACGGTGTCCATATTGCTGAACCTTGTAGAGCAATTACAAGCAGAAACCAGAGAATTACGAGCCGAAAATCAAAGATTAAAATCTGAAAACAATCGCCTGAAAGGAGAACAAGGCAAACCAGAGGTCAAAGCTAATGGAGCGAAAAAGTTAAAAGAGAACTACTCATCGGAAAAAGAGCGAAAAGCACCAAAAAAGCACATTAAAAGTAGTAAAAATGCTCTGGTCAAAGTTGACCGAGAAAAAATCCTGGAGTATCCTGAAGCAGAACTACCATTCGATTCAGAATTTAAGGGTTATGAAGAGGTAATAGTTCAAGACATTTTACTGAAAACAGATAACGTGTTATTCCGGAAAGAGAAGTATTACTCACCTTCAGAAAAGAAAACATACTTAGCATCGTTACCATCCGGATATGATGGAGAGTTTGGCCCCGGAATAAAAGCGTTAGTTATGAGCCTGTATTACGGGGGAAACATGACTCAAGGGAAGCTATTAGATTTTTTAAGCAATATTGGGATTTCAATGTCAGCCGGTTATTTATCAAATCTGTTGGTAAATAATTCATCAAAGTTTGAATCAGAATTTAACGAAGTGTATGTATCCGGATTAGCAAGTAGCCCCTGGCAACACTTAGACCAAACAAGTGCGCGTGTTAAAGGAGTAAATCACACTACAAATATAATTTGCCACCCATTATATACAGTTTATTTTACAACCTTAAGAAAAGACCGATTAAGCGTACTTGGAGTATTACAGAACAACCGAGAACTTGAGTTTATTCTATCTCCACTTACTTACCAGCTATTAGATAAGTTCAATGTACCCCAGAAGTGGAGCCATCAAATTAAAGGATTGCCGCAAGAAATTCCGTTGAAGGGTGATGAGTTTAACTCCTTGCTGAATCAAAATCTGGGTTCTGTAGGCTCTCAACATCGTACCAGGATTTTAGAGGCAGCAGCGATTGCTTTTTATGCTCAGCAATCCCAGATTCCGGTAATAAAAACTCTGGTGACTGATGATGCACCCCAGTTTAAATTACTCACAGATGATTTATCTTTATGTTGGGTGCATGAAGCAAGACATTATAAAAAGTTAAGTCCCTTTGTTACTTGTCATCAAAAAAAGTTAGACAAGTTTCTTGATGATTTTTGGGATTACTACCGAGAATTATTAGCTTACAAAAACTCTCCATCTGGATTAGAGAAGCTCAGGCTCAAATCAAAATTTTGGGAGATTTTCGGCAGTCTAACTGGTTATGAACAATTAGATGAACGAAAAAAATTAACTTTGAGTAAAATATCTGAGTTGCTTTTAGTTTTGGAGCATCCGGAATTACCTTTACATAATAACCCTGCCGAATTAGCTGCTAGAACAATCGTGCAGCGACGAAATATTAGTTATGCAACCCAAACTTGTGAAGGAACTAAGGCGATGGATGTTTTCATGTCTCTGGTGGCGACTACCCGCCAATTAGGAATTAGCTTTTTTGAATATATGCACGACCGTATTTCTTACCTGGGAAATATTCCATCTCTAGGGACGATTATTCGTCAACAATCTTCGGTTTATTCTCTGGGTGTGTCCTGGTCTGATTGAAGAAATTCAAAAAAATATAAAGGCTCTGAATTATTGGTCCTTGATTCCTGTAGTAAGTGTCGTATAAACCCACGGTTAATTGTGACTTTAGTGGCTAAAAAAGACTATGACATTCTTGATTTTATGATTAATAATATGTCATATTCTACCATGCTGTGCCTAGATTGTTAACCTTCTTTTTTTACTGTTATACCAATTCACTATGAAGATACACTAAATGAAGCTGATGTCTTTCTGGTTGGAACTATATCCTTAGCGTTCTATTAAATGCAGCTTCATAGTGAATTGGTATTACCCCGATTTATTGAGCGGATACGACTCAATAAACTTTGACTGCCTTGCTTCATCCCAAGCCATTTCACGTTGGTAGTCGGGAATGAACAACTCATTGGTATCATCATCCTTCCCTTCCATATATTTTTGAACGAGTATTTCGACTGGATACTCTTTGGTATCGTAATTAACTAGCTGCTGCTTGTCGCGGATTTCGGCTTCAGCAGCATCAACCTTTTTGTGTTGCTCGGTAATTTCTAGTTTCGATCGCATATTCTTAAATAATAATCGGATATTGCGGAGTGAATAGACTTATCGGTACTATGATTTTACCATGAAAATTTGGGACTTACTTCGTACAAGCGATCGCACTTATCAAAAAAAGTGCGTGAAGCGAAGCTATCCCGTAGGGAATCGCCAATGTTTAGTTAACTGAAACCGCCTCAAAAATTACCATTTATAACGCGCTGGTGACAGGATTGGAATGACGGCCCAACGCCGATAAACGGTGACTTTCCCCAGTGCGATCGAACACAACCTCAAACTTAACGTGAGGTATAGTTGGGGTAAAGACGAGATACGTGCATTCCGAGGACACGAGATTAAGAAACGTAACAAAAGCTATTGATGTGCGCTATTACAGGAAGTGGATGCGGGATGAGGCTCTGAAGCGGATTGGGCATTTGTACCCGAAGGTGAAACTGCCACGGAAAAAAGGTAGGGATGAAGCAACAGTGATTGCTTGGTTGTGAGCGAGGACGGTAAAGTGTCCTAACCCGGCTTGTGGGTGTGAGATACCGTTGGTACGATCGTAGTTGCAGTTAATTCTGGCTCGCAAGTGTCTTGATTGCTGGCTGGAGTGTTTAGATTCTTGTTACAGGGCTTGTTCCGTTCTCTCCCAATATTTTTTATCATTTTTATCGTCCTATTTTGTTTATATTAAGGATATGTCTATCAAAGCGAGCGATGGAGTTATCATTCCTTTTGTGATTAATAATTTCCACTTAGAAGTGAGAATTTTGTCACAGCAACAATTAGCCATCTTTCCCTGCACCCACACCAGTAAGTCTACCAACTACTCCGAAGGTTAGGAACCGAGTCTATGAACAAAAAATTAGGCAAAATCTTTCTCGCTAATGATGCTTCAACTTTAAGTAACGTCGGATTTGAACAATCTCCTGACTCGGCTATTTTTGCTAAAAATATTGCCAATTGGTTTACGGGCGGTCGTCCAGGCAAGTTTCATTCTTACATTGATCCGGATCTAGCAGAATCTGAATCGGCTTTAGCACAGACAATGACTGAAGCCGGTCATACATGGACGGTTGGATATGATATCCCAGAAGATGTGGATGCGATTTTTACACATGACACTGGTGTTGATGAGACTAGAATCAGAGATTTGCTTGGAGCCGGAGGGAACGTTTACTTCGCTGCCGAGACGGAAGATGAGGACTATGCTGAAGCGTATAACTTTAACTGGTTTCTTTGGGAATTGGGTTTACAGTTTAAAGAGGGCTATAACGGGATTTCAGGAAATCAACCCATTAATAGCTCTCATCCGATTTTTGCGGGAGTTAAATCTCTCTATCAACGCAATGGCAGTTCGATTATCGATTTCCAACCATCCGAGCAGGCCAATCAAATTCTCGTTTCTAGTCCTGATGGAGAAGGGCTGTATGCAATACTCGATCTCTCACAGGCAACACCCCACGTCAGGATTTCGAGGATTTTTTCGGACGGAAGCGTTAAATCGACTGAGGCGGACGAATATATCGCGATTGTCAACGAGGGGCTGGTTGATATAGATATATCAGGCTGGAAAATTCACACAGACAATCGCAATCAAGAATTCTCTTTTCCCACGGGGACAGTCTTGAAAAAAGGAGCTGAGTGTCGAGTTTATACTAACGAAGCGCATCCAGAGTCAGGCGGCTTCTCTTTCGGTAGCAAACGCTCTGTTTGGAATAACTCTTCAGATGAGGGACGGCTGTATGATACTCAGGGAAATTTGATGTCTAGCTATGCTTATACTGAGCACAGTCAAAAACTGTCTAATCTAACTTCATCCCTTGGCTTAGACAATCTAATCCTAGAGGCAGATCCAGAAGCGATTAAGACACAGAAAGCTTTAGGCGGTCAGGTAACTTTTGAGGAAGCATTGGACACAGCATACTATAGCTTTGTAGGCTTTGTAGGTGACTACCCAGAAGAAAGCTCGGTTACAGAGGTGATCGCTGCTAATGCTGCTGCTGTGGGTGTGCCATACGCTTATTTTAATGGCGATCATGAACCCTCGTCTTACCACTATATGCAAAAACCCACCACTAAAATTACCCTGTGTACTCCAGAGACACCGATGCTCCCAACAAAAGGGGAAAGCATAGAAGCTAACTGGATATTTATGTTACAAATTCCTGAACTCAACACAGTACATTGGGCGATTATCGACCGTTTGGGCGAAGAAGAAGTGTACAACTACGGTCGCAAATTGTCCTGAGCCAGAGGCTTTCGTCTAAAGGGGTGCGGAATGTCTGATTTAATATTTTCCGAAAAAAAATCTATCGAAAAGTCTGGGTCAGGCTTTCCTTTTTCCCCGCTAGACTGACAGAAAGAGCAATTTGCTCCGCTTCTACTTTCCGTTGCCCTATGATAACTTCTCAGTAAACTTCCCGTCGATTAAAGCGATCTGCGCTGATGAAAAACTTTGTGACCTTTGTGCCTCTGTGGTTCCTCAAATTCGCTTTGAAATTCGCACCGGCCAGGGCAAAGCTCCAGAAAGACCCATTAGCCGCAAAGGTGCTATTTGTCAACTTACTGCCGGACTGATTACTATTTAAAAAAAAGTGTATAAAGTATTGTATGTACGCAAGTCCGTAATGTTTTTACGGGGACTCAGAATACTTATGAGTCAAATCGAAATCACTAATTTGCAGTCTGCCGAGCTATTTGAAGAACTGAGCGACGCTGAACTAACAACAGTGGTAGGGGGAGCATCTGCAACAGCGGACGTAAATGCAGATTCAAAGATAGGGTTAGACGAAGATGTTTCCAGTGCCATTGTGCCGTTTGTCGGTCTTGATTCTGCTAATACTAAGTATGCTCAAGAATTAATCAAGAGATTGACTTGATTAATGAGAGTGCTAGATTGGAAGATTAAACCCTTAGACTAAATCATTTCGGGAGCATCCCAATTTTGTAAGAAGACAAGAGAAAGGGGAATTTATTCGCGATTATAACTCGCGAATAAATACGTCGTGTCCGATGCAAGCCCGTATCTCGGCTATACCCCTAGTTTGACGCAAAAACTTAAAATGCCCCTCTGCATCGGAACGACTGCGGAAGCAGGCGACAATCATCCATTGATGAGAAGGTAACAAACGGGCGATCGCCCAACAGTGCAAGCGGTCTTTATAAGTCATAATTGAATACACTCCATTGCTATTTTTGGAGCCAAAGCCAGCCCGGAACCTTGGACAGTAAGGGGCTGGCTTCTGACTTTTTAGGGTCTGAACCCTATATACACTTATAGCATCATTTGATGTTATTAGATGCAATTGACATAAAAATATAGAAAATGATGTTAAAGTGTAAAATTAAAGACAATTGAAGTAAAGCCGTGCCCACCTATGCCTTCACGAATGCGAGTTACAGTTACACTGCCAGAAGACGTTCATCAAGCCTTGTCTGAATGGGCCGAAGAGGAAGATAGAACCCTCGCCAACTTGCTCTCCCATGTCGCAGCTAAAGCAGTTAGAGAGCGCCAAGAGCAGAAAAATGAAGAATCTCGGAGCGATCGCCCTTAAGAACGATCGCCCGCAATCCCATCCGCGTCCATCCGCGTCCATCCGCCTACATCTGCGGTAAAAAAAAGAACCCTCGCCTCAAAAAAATAAGGTGGGCCGCAGCCCACCCTACCCAAATTATTTCGCAGTCACCAACTGTGCCGGCAGCCGCTTAAACGCCAACCTTTCATTCTCGATATCCACAAAAATGGTATCGCCGTCAGCAAAATCTCCCCGCAAAATACCCTTCGCCATTTGCGTTTCCAACTCGCGTTGAATTCCCCGCTTCAAAGGCCGCGCACCGTACACCGGATCGTAACCAATTTCTGCTAAGAAGTCGATCGCAGATTCCGACAATTTCAGAGACATTTTGCGATCGGCTAACCGTTTTTCCAAGCGCTTAACTTGCAACAGCACAATCTGCCGCAGTTCCGTCTTACTCAAACCGTGGAAGATAATCATTTCATCAATCCGGTTGAGGAATTCCGGGCGGAAAGTTCCCCGCATCGCTTCCATCACCCGACTCCGCATTAGTTCGTTATCTCCCGCCACATCTAAGATGTATTGAGAGCCGACATTCGATGTCATAATAATCACAGAATTCTTAAAGTCTACTGTGTGACCTTGAGCGTCGGTAACGCGGCCGTCATCCAAAATTTGCAGCATGATGTTGAATACATCCGGGTGCGCTTTCTCGATTTCATCGAATAGAATTACTGAGTAAGGACGGCGCCGCACGGCCTCAGTTAATTGTCCGCCTTCATCGTAGCCGACGTATCCCGGAGGCGCACCAATTAACCGTGAAACCGCGTGTTTCTCCATGTATTCCGACATATCAATTCGGACGATCGCTTCTTCGGTATCGAACAGATAAGCCGCTAATGCTTTCGCCAACTCAGTTTTACCAACACCCGTGGGGCCGAGGAAGATAAAACTCGCAACCGGACGATTTGGATCTGCCAAACCTGCGCGCGATCGCTGAATTGCATCTGCAACCGCCGTCACCGCTTCATCCTGTCCAATTACCCGCTTGTGCAGTTCACCTTCCAAGTGCAGAAGTTTCTGCATTTCCGATTCAACCAACTTGCTGATCGGAATTCCCGTCCACTTGGAAATAATCTCGGCAATGTCACCTTCTGTAACTTCTTCCCGCAGCAAAGTTTTACCTGTGGTTTGAGTTGTTGACAGTTGAGATTCAGCTTGTTGCAGTTGTTTTTGCAATTCGGTTAACTTGCTATATTTCAACTCAGCAGCCCGGTTCAGGTCATATTTTAATTCAGCTTGCTGAATTTCAATATTGACCTTATCAATCTGTTCTTTAATCTTTTGAATGCTGCCGATGACATTTTTTTCAGATTGCCACTGGGCATTCAAAGCGCTTTGCTGTTCCTTGAGATTGGCTAAGTCTTTTTCCAGTCTTTCCAAGCGTTCGATCGAAGCAGAGTTACTTTCTTTTTGCAGCGACAGTCTTTCCATTTCTAGCTGCAAAATCCTGCGGTCGATTTCGTCTAGTTCTTCCGGCTTGGAGGTAATCTCCATTTTGAGTTTAGCCGCTGCTTCGTCCACTAAGTCAATGGCTTTGTCTGGAAGGAAGCGATCGCTAATATATCGAGTAGACAAAGTAGCCGCCGCCACTAGGGCGCTGTCGGAAATTTTTACCCCGTGGTGAACTTCGTACCGTTCTTTCAAACCCCGCAAAATCGAGACAGTATCTTCAACTGTCGGTTGGTCAACATAAACTTGTTGAAAACGGCGTTCTAGTGCCGCATCTTTTTCGAGGTATTTGCGGTATTCGTCGAGAGTTGTAGCGCCGATACAGCGCAATTCTCCCCTCGCTAACATGGGTTTGAGCAAGTTGCCGGCATCCATCGATCCTTGAGTTGCACCGGCACCGACAACGGTGTGAATTTCATCGATAAATAAGATGACTTTGCCGTTGCTGTCGGTAACTTCTTTGAGTACCGCTTTCAAGCGTTCTTCAAATTCTCCCCGGAATTTTGCACCGGCAATTAACGCGCCCATATCTAAGCTAATTAATTGTCTGTCTTTGAGAGATTGCGGCACATCTCCGGTGATAATTCGCTGGGCGAGTCCTTCGGCGATCGCAGTTTTTCCGACTCCCGGTTCCCCAATTAGTACGGGGTTATTTTTGGTGCGGCGGCTCAAAATTTGAATCGTGCGGCGGATTTCGTCATCGCGTCCGATTACCGGATCGAGTTTGCCTTGACGTGCGGCTTCTGTCAAATCTCGGCCGTATTTTTCCAGCGCTTCGTATTTGCCTTCTGGATTTTGATCTGTCACTTTGTTGTTCCCCCGGACTTGGGCAATTATGTCTTTGAGTTTGGCTTCATCTAGTTTAAATTCTTGCAGTAGATTTCTGCCGAAGCGATCGTCCTTAACGTAACCTAGTATCAAATGCTCGATCGAAATAAATTCATCGCCGTACTCTTTTCGGTAAGTTTCGGCGCGGTCTAGCAGGGTGTCGAGAGAACGACCGAGATAAACGTTGCCGCCGCTTCCAGTGATTCTGGGCTGGCGGCTGATAAACTCGTCAGTGCGATCGCGCAATTTTGCTACAGAAACTCCCGCTTTGTTAAATAAGCTGCTAGCAAGTCCCGATTCTTGTTCCAGCAAAGCTTTCATCAAATGTTCGCTTTCTAGCTGCTGCTGCTGACCTGCTTTGACGATTTCTGGGGTGCGCGCGAGGGCTTCCCAAGCTTTTTCTGTAAATTGATTTGGATTATTCGGTTGCATAAATTTTAATTCCCTGAATTGAAAATGATTGATACTGTAGAGGCAATTGCTCGATCGCCCGTACAATCATCATTGTAGGGAGTTGGGGAGGGGGGACGGATCGGTGTTCCCGTATATTGAGATAGGTATTTCCGCCCTGTGTTTCACCTTCCGGTTCAAATTCGGGCAATATGCAATAAAATCTAGCAATGATTAATTATTCAGGTAGCTTTGTAGTCAGGAATTTACTTTTCTTAAAACTCCTTGGGACGATCGTACTCAGTACCAATCTTATAACTGATTTACGATCGCGCGTTAGCGGAGCCCTCGAAGAGGATCGAATTTCAATCTGATATCATTCATGCCTGCATCACCACCCGTTCCGGGAGACTGACAATAAAAGTTGAGCCTTTACCGTCTTCGCTTTCAACGCTAATTTCGCCGCCGAGAATTTGACACAAACGCTGGCTAATTGTCAATCCCAAACCCGTCCCTCCGTATTTGCGGGTAGTCGAAGCATCAGCTTGGGTAAAAGGTTTAAATATCTGCTCTAATTGCTCGTCCGTCATGCCAATGCCGGTGTCGCTGACTCGAAACATTAAAACTTGAGAAGTGTAGTTTGAACTCGACTGAAAATCATTATTTTTATTAGGTTTCATCGGTCTTGATTTTTCAATTTTAATTCTTTCCACGCCGATAGTAATGACGCCTTTTTCGGTAAATTTGGCAGCATTGCTGAGCAAATTGAGGAGAATTTGTCGCACTTTCGGTTGATCGGCGTACATTGTGCCGAGTTCGCCTTTTGTTTTCAGTGCTAAAGCATTGCCTTTTTTTTCTACTAGCGGTTGAGCCGTAGTCATCACTTCTTCAATCATGGTCGCCACGTCAAAGTTTTCCAAATAAAGGGTGACGTGACCTGCTTCTATTTTGGAAATGTCGAGGATGTCGCTAATCATATCCAGCAGGTGTTTGCCTGCGGTTTGAATTTTTTCTAAGTCGGGGAGAAAGTCTTCTGAACCAGAATCTTGAGCATCTTCTTGCAGCATTTCGCTGTAGTTAATGATGGCGTTGAGGGGGGTGCGTAGTTCGTGGCTCATGTTGGCGAGAAATGCACTTTTCGAGCGGTTGGCAGCTTCGGCTGCTATTTTTGCTTCGTGCAATTCTTCTGTGTATTCCGCTACTCTTTGGATTAGTTCGTTGAGGGAAATTGCTAGCATTCCCACTTCGTCGGAAGTAGTGACGGGTACTTGCAGGTCAAAGTTCGATTCTTCTGTCACTCTCTGAGCGATCAGGGTTGTGGCTTCTAAGGAACGAGCGATCGCCCCGCTGGTGTATGCTGCTAGAATTGCTGCGATCGCACCTGATATCAAGAGAGAGCAAACGAGAATCAGAGTTCCGAGTTTTTCTGCTTTGTCGTAGGTACTCAATGCCTCATCTGCTTTCTCGCCAAAGCTGCCGGCCAGTTTGGCTGAATCCTGCGAAAACTGTTCGAGTTTCAAAGCGGTTTCGCCAGCAGCAAAATTGTTCAAGTTCTGCTCGAAAGCCTTCTGCTGCCTCGGATTTAAACCAGATAATTTCGCAGTCGCCAACAATTTTTGTACTTCTTGAAAGTATGATTCTACAGTTTTGCCGTTGACTTGAACGAACTGTTGAAGCAGTTCGTAGTCTTTGGCCACCTCGGGATTCTTCGTGGGTGGAAAAGTTTGCAGTTGTTCGAGGATGCCGCTCATCTGAGCAACGCGAGCCAGGAATTCCGAGCGTTCGCGATCGAAAATTTGCGGTTTTGCCGTCAGACTCGCCAGCTTTTGCTGCTGAATTCTGACTTCCTGCACGGTGTTATTGAGGTTGGTCAAGATTTCCCCTTTATCTCGATCGAGCGCCAGTTTTTCCCGCACCTGCTGTTTGTAATAAATTTCTACTCCCCGTCCCGCCACAGCACCCACAATGGCAATACAAATGACCAAGGCGTATCCGCAGCCGATTTTCTGCCTGATACCCAAGCGAGTGAACATATTTCTCAAATCTGTTTGAGGGGGGTTATGGGGTTGATTTTTCGAGGCTAAGGTTGAAGACATGGGCAATATACTCGTCACCCTGAGAGGCACTATCTATATTCTAATTGATGCCTGCGTGAGGGTAAATAGAGTTTTTCATGCCCAACCAAATTTCGGCACTTTCGGGTCTGTGCAGGGTTCCACTGATTTCTCTGCTTGACAGTTTGGCTAATTTGTGAATAACTAATTAAAATTTACGAGTTATAAGTTGCAAGTTATGAGTTAGATTGGTTATTCACAACTTAACTCTACTCACAACTCACAACTTGTAAGTTTTCCTCTACTGGCAAAGTCGAAATTGTGCTATCTCAGCAGGAATTTTTGAAGCATTAGGTACGTTTGCAGAGGCAGGGACGAAGATTCCCATGCCGAAATTGCAACCCTCTGCCTTCTTGCATTCCCCAGGCTTAGCACTGATTTGATATTCGCCTTGGGATGGGGGAGTAAAAGAGATTGACGCCAGTTCGCCTGTTTTTTGACTCACAGCGATTTCCTGGCCGCTTGCATCCTTGAGAGATAAGTTTAAATCCTGGCAATTTCCGTCGCAAGTGGCAACAAAAACATACTCCACATTAGGATGCAGCGTGGCTCTAAAAGGAGATGAAACTTGGTTGCGAACTTGGCCCAGCAACGGCACAAATACTAATTTTTGACCGTTGCCTTTCCGCTGGTCAACTTCTGTTTTCAAGCGACAAACAACCGTTTTCTGGTCGTCGGTCAGTTCTTGAGCAATCGCATTTCCTACAATTGCAGTACCGAGGATCAGGGCAATGCCGGAAATAACCAGATGTTTGAAATTCATTGATGTCCCTTAAAGTTAATTTTGGGTGATTGCAATAGACCGCTTTTGTCAGCAGTCTATTGGTTTATCTGGAGCCTATCACATTTGTTGACTTTTCCTAAAAAACAGGTCGGAGAAAAGTGCAATCGAACTCATGTCTGGTTTTAGATGAATCTGGCGTCAGCTATCGCCGAAACTCCACTGATTGCGGACGGTAGGAGCAAAACCTCGTCCTGATTGTATTGTACTAAATTAGGGCGATCGGCATCGGACTCTAGAAACCCGGTTTCTGGGCGGATGCGGAACAGCTAAACCTAAGATTTATAGTAGAGACCGGGTTTAACAAGACCTGAATGAGTCCAAGACTGTAAATATCTGATACAGGTTCCCAGATTCCAGACCAACAACATAATACCAATTTAAAAAAATCTCGCTACAATCCTCAATCTTATACCAATTATTAAAAGTCGTAGCTCCCCGTCAGGACACGGCATTGCCGTGTCCCTACTCAACATCCATCCGTTAAATCCGTTAAATGCGTTCTACAATCCCTTGCCTAACTTCCTGCTTCCCCTCATTTATCGCTGTTGCGAAATTTCCACGCAGGAACAAATTTAGAATCTCCCCAAACGCCGCGGCGATTTTTCTTAGCTTCGGCTTCCGCTTGTTCCAGAACACTTGCACTCGGACAATTTTTCAAGTAAGGACGGTAAATCATTGCCAATCCTTCGCGGGTCAAAACTTCTTGGGCAAATGTGCCGTTTGGCAAGCGAACTTCGCTAACTTTGCGGCCGTAGCGGTCAGTATCGGTGACGGTCAAAACAACGCGACCGCCCCCTTGTTTGACTAGCTGCTGCATTCTTTGGTGCGCTAGATTTCCCCACTTAAATTGATTTTTTAGTGCTGATGCTTTGCTATTTTTTTCAGCATTTGTGTGCGCGATTTCCGGTGCATCTACACAGGCAAAACGCACTTTGATATCTTTCCCCGCTGCATCGCTGGCGACAAGGGTGTCGCCGTCGCTGACTCGCTTGACAGCATAGTTGTTGGCCGCTAACTTTTGCGGACACCCGAATAGCAGCAATAGCAGAGTAACTGCACTTAAGGTTTTTATTGTTGGGAAAATCCCGATTTTAGTTTGGCTCATATTTCTCTGTTTTATTTAGTTTCCATCCAATTCTGCCCTGCGTGGATGTCAACTATCAGCGGTACGCTAAGTGGCAGAGCATTTTCCATCGCCGTTCTAATTTTCGGCTGCAATTCTTCCCATTCATCGGGAGGCACTTCAAAGATTAATTCGTCGTGAACTTGCAGCAGCAGCCGCGCCTGATAGTTTTGCAAAATTTTGTGTACCTCAATCATGGCAAGTTTAATGATATCAGCACTAGAGCCTTGAATGGGAGCGTTGGCTGCAGCCCGCAAAGATTGGGCGTCATCTCTGCTGAGAGATTTAAGTCTATCGGAGTGAATGTCTTGGGGATTGCGACCTTGTAAGTCGCGGAGGCTTTCGCTCTCGAATTTTAAATAGCGGCGGCGGCCGAGTATTGTGGTAACGTATCCGAGGGCGATCGCCTCTTTTTTTACTTTCTCCAAATATTCAAATACTTTACTGTAACGCTGGTTAAATCGTTCAATAAACTTTTTACCGTCTGCTGAAGTTTTGCCCATCGATCGCCCAAACTTAATCGCCCCCATACCGTAAATTACCCCGAAATTAATCGTTTTGCCAAACCGTCTTTCGTCGGGAGTTACTTCCTCTTTTTCAAACAGCAGTTGAGCCGTCACGGTATGCACATCTCGGTTATTTTGATAAGCTTCAATTAACACAGGTTCTTGACTCAAGTGAGCCAAAATTCGCAGTTCAATTTGAGAATAGTCAGCCGACACCATCACCCAACCTGCTTCCGGCAAAAAAGCCTTGCGAATTTGCCGCGAAAACTCGGTGCGGATGGGAATATTTTGTAAATTAGGATTAGAAGAAGAAAGCCTTCCCGTACCCGTTGCAGTTTGGTTGAAATCTGTATGCACTCGCCCGGTATCCGCACGCACTAACTGCGGCAAAGCATCGACATAAGTTGATTTCAACTTGGATAATGTTCGGTGTTCTAATAAATCGTCTACAATCGGGTGGTCTCCTTGCAATTTATCCAAAACAGCCGCGTCTGTAGAGTATCCCGTCTTAGTTTTGCGAGACTTTTTCTGAAACTCATCCGGGATTTTTTCTAACAAGATTTCGCTGAGTTGTTTTGGGGAACCTAAATTAAACTTTCTCCCCGCTGCTTGATAAGTTTTTTCTTCTATTTCTTTTAAGCTATTTTCTAGCTGTTGCGACAGTTGTTGCAGGTAAGCTGAATCAATGCGAATTCCGCAGTATTCCATTTCTGCTAAAACTGGTTCTAGGGGCTGTTCTACTTCCAGCAGCAACCCCTCCAAAGTTTTTCCGGGAAAGCTAGTTTTATCAGCTTCCTTCAATTCTGCTCTAAGTTTACCTACTAACTGAAATGTAGTGTAAACATCCATGCCGCAGTATTCGGCTACCGCCGGAATGCTGATGTCAGCAATTGTTTTGTTTTTCGGTACTAATTCGCTGTAGGTTTTGGGAGTAATTTTTAAGTGTTTTAAGTGTTTTCTTATCAGTTCGCTGAGGCTGTGGCTGGTTTCGGGATCGAGTACGTAACTGGCTAGCATGGTGTCGAAGACGACTCCGGCTAGTTTGATTCCCTGACAGCGCAGGATCGATCGATCGAACTTAGCATTTTGCAGCGCCTTGGGATAATTCTCGCTTTCCAAAATCGGACGCAAAGCATTTAAAACTGTGGCTTTGTCCAAGTTTTTGCCGGTTTTGTGTCCGGTGGGGATATAAGCGAGATCCTCTTCACCGATTCCCCAACAGCAGCCAATTCCGACTAATTCGGCGTCTCGCGGTTCGATCGCGGTGGTTTCGGTATCCCACGCCACGGGTGAGGCTTTGTCGGTGCAGGTTTGCAGCAGTTGGACTAATTCGTTTAACTGTTCGGTTGTTTGAATTATTCGCGGTTTAATTGGCATTTTGTTTTGCTGCTGGGCGGCTTTAGTTTCTGCGGGACTAAAAAACCACAAGTCGTCGTCTTCGTCTTCTGAACTTTTAGAAGTTGCAGTTAACTTATCTATTGTGGGGAGTAGGGGTTGGGCATCTTGCCCGCCCTTGGCCACAGGCAAAATGCCTGTTCCACTGTCTGTTGAATTGATTGTGGGGAGTAGGGGTTGGGCATCTTGCCCGCCCTTGGCCAATGGTTGTTCTACACCGCCAAACCGTTTTTGAATTTGTTTAACTTTGCTTAAAAATGTTTTAAATTCCAACTTTTCCAGCATCGGAATCAAGGCGGATTCATCAAAACCTATAAGCTGGCAATTTTCTAAATCTACTTCCAAGGGAACGTCTTGGACAATTGTCGCCATGCGCTGAGAATGATAAGCAGCTTCTTTGCCTTCTTCTAGCTTTTTCTTAGTTGCTCCTTTAATCTCGTCGATGGCTGCATAAATTCCGTCGAGGGAATTGTAAGCCTCCAGCAATTGCAGGGCGGTTTTGTCGCCGATGCCTTTGACTCCGGGAATGTTATCGGATTTGTCCCCGCAGAGAGCTTTGTAATCTACTACTTGTTCGGGCAAAATACCGAGTTTGGCTTTGACTTCTTCCGGGCCGTATTCTTGGGATTTGCCTTTGCCCGATCGCCTGAGTTCATCGGTACTCAAATACAATACGCTGATTTTTTTTTCGGTTTCTACTAATTGAAACAAATCTCGATCGCCCGTGAGGATTTTGACCTGATAACCGGCCGCGCTGGCTTTGTTTGCCAAAGTTCCCAAAACGTCGTCCGCCTCGTAGCCTGGAGCAGTTATGGCAGGTAAATTCAAATAGCTGAGGAGTTCTTGCAGGTTTTTGATATCCGGCTTAAAATCTTCGGGCGTTTCGGCTCGACCGGCTTTGTAGGTGTCGTCTGCTTCGTGGCGAAAAGTGGGCGTGGCGAGGTCAAAGGCGATCGCCATGTACTGGGGGTCGTGGGACGCCATTACTTCCAGCAGCGACTTGAGAAAGCCAAAACAGACGCTGGTGGGAATGCCTGTCGTAGTTCGCAAACCCCCATCTCGGCTTTTGGCAAAGGCGAAGTAGGAACGAAAGGCCAGGGAGTGGCCGTCAACTAGGATGAAGGTGGGAGCTTGATTTTCCGACACAGACACAGTTACCGATCGCGCGAAAGGATTTTCTCATTGTAGCCAGTTGTCAGTCTGCATCGATCGACCGGAAGGATGACCGAAAGACTTGAGAACGGTTGACAGTTGATGGGATCTCTGCTTACTGTGCAGCTTGGCTGAGAATAGTAGAAGATGTTAAGTGCGATTCCCTAAGGGATAGCTTCGCTTCACGCCAATTTACCAACACCTGCCGATCGAAGCCTATGGCTGACATTAATCGATGCTACGAAATCCTCGAAATTGAGCCGGGAAGTTCCCTAGAAGAAATTAAGCGGGCTTACAGGGATTTAGCGTTTGTGTGGCATCCCGATCGGTTTGCCCACAACGACCGCCTGCAACAAAAAGCTCACCAAAGATTAACAGAAATTAATGAAGCTTACCAGCAGTTGGTGTTGTTTCTGAGTCAGCCCGAATCATCGAGGTCGATCGAAAAACAGTTTCAGCAGCCGCCGCCCCCGCCCGAAAAGCCGCTGAGAAGGCGTTCTCGAAAATCAGCCGCCACGCCTGGTTCCCAGCGCAGTCAAACCCGCCCAAAAGCCGTCTCCAAAAAAATTCAAACTCAAAACAACTCTTCAACCAAGAAACGATTTACCACTCACAATCGCCAAGCGCGGCGGGGAAAAAAACAATCTGCCACAAGCGTTGCGAGGAAAGCGCGGCCATCTCTAAACTATTCAAACCTTACCCCCAAAAGGAAAAAAGAATTTCCCACTCAATACTCCAAACCGCTACCATCTCAACAATATTCAAGCTTCCCTTGGGCCTCACTGGCAATCGCCGTGGCGAGTTACGCTTTGACCGGTTGGATTTTGACGGTATCACGTGCCCCGCTGTGGATGTGGGCTTTAATCTGCGGTGCAGATTGGCTGTGGGCCGCGATTTTGCTGGCGGAGGGTTCGGCAACGCCTAGAGTGTGGCTGGCGGCGTTAGTTTTGGCTGGGGCGGTAGGGGGGTCGATCGCCGGTTTTCAGGCGGGAGGAATGGTAACAGGGGCTGCTTGGGGCGCTGTTGGGGCTGGTTTGGGGGCGATCGCCAGTTCCGAGGCCCAGTATCGGGCTGTGGCTGCTGTTTTGGCTGTAGGGGGAGTGGTGACAGTGGTGGGATTGATGGCGGGAACGGATTCTGGGGATTGGGTCAACGCCTTGGCGGCGGCCGTGTGTTGGGCGGTTGTCGGCTTGACGTGCGGGCTGGCTGCGGAAGTAGGCTTGAATTCCCGGGGCCCCATCGGGCTCTCTGGTGCGATCGGGCTGGGGATTGGGGCGTGGGCGGGGGCTTTGGCTGGGGCGGGTTCTGAGGCGATCGTCCAAGCTTTGGCTATCGCCGGGTCTAAGACTGTTTATGGGGCTTGGGCTGCGATCGGGATTATTGCTGGAGTTGTGGCGCGGATAGTAGCTGCTGAAAGGTCGATCCACACTGGCAGCGGGCTTTACACGTTTATCCTGCTGGTAGCAACTTCGGGTTTTGGATTGTGGCTGGGAAATTGGTTGGGCGATCGTATCTTTTGAATTAATCATTAGTCATCAGTAATTAGGGAAAATTATCCATTACCCATTACCCATTACCCATTATCCTATTTTATAGCAACTGCCAAGACGATTAGAAGTTTCTTGTTTGTTGAAACCCGAGCTTAAAATTGCTTCTTCCTTCTTCCTCCAGCATAACTCCCAGCACTTACCGCTTTTCAGCAGCGCTTCAAATTCAGCCCTTGGCAAAGGCTGGCTGAAAAAATAACCTTGAATTTCGTCGCACTTGCGATCGCACACAAAAGCAAGTTCCGACTCATTTTCTACACCCTCAGCAATCACAGTCATGTTCATGCAGTGTGCCATTTGAATAATCGCTATTGTAATCGCTGCATTTTGGCGATCGTCTGCAATATTCCGAATAAAACTCTTGTCAATTTTGATCGTATCAAACGGAAAGCGTTTCGGATAACTCAAAGAAGAATAACCAGTGCCAAAATCATCAATTGCTATCCTAATCCCCATATCTCTCCACACCGTAAAAGCTTCAACGGCTGCCGTTTCATCTTCCAAAATCAGACTTTCCGTTAATTCTAATTCCAGACATTTAGGATCGAGATTAGTTTCTCTCAATATCTGTCTGACTCTCTCCGTCAAGTTTTTGCGATCGAACTGGCGGGCTGACAGGTTGACGGCTACCCGCAGCGGCGGCAACCCCTGTAATTGCCAAGCTTTAGTTTGCCTGCAAGCAGTCTCTAAAACCCATTCGCCCAGCGGTGCAATCAAGCCCATTTCTTCAGCCATTGGAATAAATTCTGCCGGAGAAACTCTGCCCCTTTCTGGATGGTTCCAGCGCACCAAAGCTTCAGCACCAACAATTTTACCTGTTTTAATTTCTATTTGTGGCTCATAATAAACTTCAAACTCCGAGCGTTTTAAAGCATTGCGGAGGCAAGTTTCTTGAGTAAATCTATTGATAGAAATACTCGCCGCTTTGGCAGTATAAAACTGATATTTGTTGCCACCTTGTTGCTGAGAATTGTACATGGCTGTATAAGCATTTTTCAGCAGTTCCTCTCCATCGCTGGCGTCGCTTGGAGATAAAGAAATGCCGATACTCGCCGTGACGTACAGTTCCGAGCCTTTGACAATCATAGGTTGGGCTACAATATCTAAAACGTTTTGAGCCATCTTGGCAACCTCCTGTTTTTCGGCAACTGGTTGGAGAACAATTGCAAATTCTGCTGCTTCCAAACGAGCCACAATATTAATGTTCTCCGTGCAGTTAGTCAGCCGCTCCGCAACTTTGCAAAGTACGGAGTCGCCAATATCGTGTCCTAAGGTACTGTTAATCCGGTTAATCCTATCTAAACTGAGAGTGACAACAGGAATCATTGCTGGCAATGCTTTTTTGTTATTTAATAACTGACTTAGCAGTTCTCGCAACAGCGAACGATTTGGCAAGTTTGTCAAGCTATCGTACAGCTCTCGGTGGAGAGCTAATTGAATAGTTGCGTGTAATTTTTTTTCATCAAAAGGTTTGACAATATAGCCTAATGGTTTGCTTCCATTGACGCGCCACAACGTGTTTTCGTCAGGATAAGCTGTCAGATAAACTACCGGAATTTGAAAGCGCGATCGAATTTCTTCTGCTGCTAGAATCCCGTCGATTGCTCCTTGCAGGTTCACATCCATTAAAACTAAATCCGGCCGGAGTTCTGCTGCTGATTGAATCGCTTCTTCTCCGGAATAGACAATACGAGTTATTCTATATCCTAGAGATGTTAAACGGTCGGAAATATCTTTTGCAATGATGTTTTTGTCTTCAACTATCAGAATTGTTTTCTGTGACATTAACTTTTCTCCTACAAGTGCTATTTGGGTTATAAGAATGTTAGCTTTAAATTCGTGCTAGCAGTTTTTAATATTGGTCTTTTTTTGTTTTGCGAATTTGCTTGACTAAACACCCGATCGATAGCCAACGTAATCTTAGCAAATTTAGATAATCTAAGTGTTGAATAAAACCCATTCTACTGTCCCTCACCGCTAGCACGCAAACTCTGCGATCGTCCTGGTGAATTTTTTTTTATTTTACCTTGAGTTTGTCCTCTCAAAGCATACTTCAGGGAATTTGTTACAAGCTCGTCGATCGTGAATTTGCAAGGAACTGCCGTATGAATATTGAGAGAATCCGACGCAATATTTGTTTGAAATGTGACGCCTGCTGCCTGAATTTCATCAGCTTCTAATAAATGGTGGGCTAGATTTTGGATGTATTCCGCAAAATCAATGTTTGACAAGTCTTTGGATTGAGAGAATTGTTCATGAACCAGGCCCGCTGACCTGACTAGGTTTTGACTTTTTTTTAACATTTCCGTAACTTGGCTGTCTTGGATATAGCGGGACTGAAGTTTGAGCAAACTGGAAATAAATTGGAGGTTGTTTTTGACGCGGTGGTGAATTGGTTGGAGGAGGACTTCTTTTTCTGGATCGCTGGCGATCGCTAAGATCTGTCGCCGTTCCGCACAAGCCTAAAATAGCGCCGTTTTCCGCTTGGTTGACGATGGTGTTGACGCGCAGGCGGACGGGAGTACCGTCTTTGCGAATGTGTACTGTTTCGTAAGGAAAATTAGCGGTTTGTAGCTGAATGTTGGTTCTCGTTAAAATTTGCGCCAATATTTCTATTTGTCTTGTTTTTTGTTGGGGAACCAAAAACTCGGTGAAGCGACGGTTGAGCATTTCTGGCGGTTCGTAACTGTAGATGCGTTTGGCTGCGGAATTGACAAAAGTCAAGAGGCCTTCAATATCGATCGACCAAATCAATTCTTCGGAAGTTTCTAGGAGGTTGCGGTACTTTTTTTCGCTTTTGGCAAATGCTGCATTCCAGACTGCCGCCTGCTGCTGAAGTTTGTCTTCTAATTCTTGATTTGCCGTTTCCACAGTTGCGATGGACTGCTCGCGCTCGCTAATTTCAGTAGAAACACCGACTGCCCCGACAACTTCGCCGTTTCCATTTCGCAGCCCTGCCGATCGAATTTCGTGAATAAAATGCTTCTCTCGGACGTTCCAAGTGCGATCGTTTCGTGTTAATACCTCGGCAATATTTTCTAAGACATCTGGCTGGCTGCTGTAAACTTCAAAAATCGACAGCCCGACAGTGGCATCTGGTTTAAGTCCCAAATTTTCTAATCCTTTCCCTGCTGCAAGGGTTGACTTGCCGTCTCTGTCTGTTGCCCACAGGAAAATCGAGACACAACTGACAGTGACGTGCAGGGTTTCGTTGGCTTGTTTGAGCCGATCGATTTCTGTGTAAAGCGACTTCTGGGTGCTGCTTAATTCTACCGTTAGTCGATCGGCTTTTTGCTGCCAACTGGCAGCAGTGTCGCACATTTCTGCGGGATTGCGGGAAGGACAGATGAATTGGTTGCAGTGTGACATGGTTACTTTGGGATGCACTGTATATTTAACTGCGGCCTATGTTTTAAGCATAAACTTTTTAAGTCAATTATTACACTTAGCAATAATACTCATGCGACGAGCCAAATGCGATAGTTTAAACCTAGTTTCAAGGATTCAGTAATGGCGGCTAGCTCAGGTTTTATGGCTACGGTTCACAAATTGATAGCAAGGGGAATAATGCATGCAAATCGGTATTTTTACGGTAATTATTTGTAGTCGGGCAAAAAGAAATTCCGCAATTCTCAGCTTGCACAAGAACTGGGATTGTAAATTTATTATATTTGTTTGCGTAGATTCACGTACCGAGGCATCGGGAATCGGGAGATATTAAACAGTCTAGGACGCACTCTTAATATCATGTCCGGTCAATACCAGTCATAAAAGGTGTTTGTAGTTAGAAAGTCCGTCCGAGCGAGTTTTATGAGAATAGTCCTGAACGCAGGCTTGCCTTGCTAAACCGGGTTTATACGAAAAAAGCTCGGGTTGAGTGATAGAAAATATAAGAATAATATCCTTTCCGTTTGCATCGAAATAATTTTTTTGGGAGTGGGGTACTCGCGTGACTTCAATTAATAGCCGTCAATAAAAATACAACAGTAGACCCTGCTCCCAACCCATAGCCGAGCAGTCATTCCCAATTCTTCAAGTCTTTAATCTAAAATATAAAATCTAAAATGGTATAACTCCCCAAATTTTGACAGTTTTGTCTATACTGCCGCTGATAATAGTTTCACCATCGCTGCTAAAAGTAAGACAAGTAACAGAGTTTTGATGTCCGCTAAGAGTGTGAATATGTTCGCCGGTACTGGCATTCCAAAATTTGATATTACCATCGGCACTAGCACTGACAACAGTGCGTCCGTCGGGACTAAAGGCGATCGCATTTATCGAGTTAAAATGCCCTGCCAAAGTGATTGGACTATCTGGATTCGATAGCTGCCGCAGTTGAATGTTTCTGTCCCAGCCGCCAGCCGCCAACGTCTGCCCGTCTGGGCTCAAAGCCAAACAATTCGCATAACCTTTAATTGTTTGGGAGCATTCTCTGCTGCGGAGGTTCCACAGTTTAATTGTACCGTCAGAACTGCTGCTAGCGAGAGTTTGTGCGATCGGGCTAAAAGCAAGACTAACAATTCCTGCTTTATGAGCTCCCCAAGTTAAATGACTGCCAAAAGTACAGATTAACTTTCCCGTCTCTAAATTCCAAATTTTGATAGTAGTATCTGCCGAACCTGTGGCGATAACTTGACTGTCGGGACTGATGACAATTGCGCTAATTTCTGCTTCATGTCCGAGGGAAGTATGCCGCAATTCTCCTCCCTGCCAAATTTCGATCGCACGGTGTTTCGGAGTATTTCTGCTCCTTACAAAAACTTCGCTTTCTTTGCAAAGGACAAAAGTTTCTTGAGCGCGGGGATACTTGTCAACAGTATAGAGTATTTCTCCTGTATCTACATCGCAAATTCTAATTATTTTCCCGTGCAAACTCGCCGTGCGAGATCCTCCAGGACTAATCGCAACATTTGTCCCAGTTTTGACAGTGCGGATGCAGTCAAAAAGCTTGTAAGGGATGAATTCTTTTAAAGCTTGGCGCACTAAAGGTTCTGTGCTTTGTCGCAAAATTAAATAAGCAACTCGCTGCACTTCTGCTGCGGGGTCAAGCAGCGCCTCCATTGCTAAATTTAAACCAGCGCCTCCGTATTTAGGAGCATCTTTAACAGCGGCAATTCGCGACTCGATACTAGGACTGTTGAAGCGCTGCTTGACCCCGGCGATGCCTCCCAAAACTGCGCCGGCGATCGGGATTTGACTTTGACCGCCGAGGACGGCATCATATTCTCTGGGTTGGTTAGAATTGTCGGATATCATACGATTTTAGATTTTAGATTTTAGATTTTAGATTTTGGATTTTAGATTTTGGATTTTGGATTTTGGATTGAAGAATTGGATGAGTAAAAAAAGCGAACTCACGCACTGATGAATCGGGGCAATTGTTATCGGATACCCTGTTTTTAATTTCTGCACAGATGAATCCGGGGGCTTGTAACCTGGCTGCTTTCGCTGACGCTCAAACCTGGTTTAATATCGCAACTTCTAACTTATTGACTGTTGCCGTTTATAGTATTATAATCAAATCAGCGTTTCACACAAAAATCCGAAAGTGATATGTCACACTTCACAACGATCAAGGTTCAGATCAAAAACGGCGAACTGCTACATCAAGTGTTGGAAGAGTTGGGTTATCAAGTAGAGTCCAATGTGCAGGTGCGGGGTTATCGGGGTGACAAAACTAATGCCGAGTACGTGATTCGGCAATCCAACGGTTACGATTTGGGTTTTCGCCGCAGCGGAGAGGATTACGAATTGGTGGCGGATTTTTGGGGCGCTCGAATTAACCAGCAGGAATTTGTCAATTCAATCAGTCAAAAATACGCGCGCAAAAGTTTGATGGCGGCGGTCCAGTCAGAGGGTTTTCATGTTGAAGAAGAGGAAACTTTGGCAGATGGAACGGTGAGAGTTGTAGTGGGTCGATGGGTTTAATAATCGGGCTTTGTGAACTCGTTTTTATGTAGCCAGGACTTACGCAGAATCGGGTGAAAATCAGATTTTTTCGTAAGTCCTAGTACCAATAGGAGAATCACCATGAAATTCGATCGCCCTGAACAACAAATTCAACAAAGTTGGGAGGCAAATGCTGACGCATGGATACAGGTGCTCGACCAAAACCAGATCGAAAGTCGCCGCGCAGCAACGGACGAGGCTATTGTGCAAGCAGTTCTGCGCTATAAGCCTCGGCGTGTTTTGGATGTTGGATGCGGTGAAGGTTGGCTGACGCGCGCCCTAGCAAAGCGCGGTGTTGAGGTTGTTGGAGTTGATGGTTGCGCTGCTTTGGTCGATCGCGCTTGCGAGAAAGGAGGCGGTTGCTTTCGGGCGATCGGCTACGATGAGATTATTGCCGATCCAGCGATACTCGGTCAACCATACGATGGAATCGTCTGCAATTTCTCGCTACTGGGTGAGGAAATTGGAGATTTATTGCGATCGTTACGCAAAGCAATAGTCTCAGACGGACATTTGTTAATCCAGACAGTTCATCCATTCACAACGTGTCAGCAACAGCCCTATGTTGATGGATGGAAAACCGAGACTTTCGACAACTTCGGCGGCGATTTTCGAGAGGCGATGCCGTGGTATTTTCGCACAGTTAGTTCGTGGTTTCAACAAGTGTCGGAATCGGGTTGGAGGGTCTGTGAATTCGAGGAACCGATACATCCACAGACGCAGATTCCTCTTTCCATGCTGCTGATTTGTCAGTCACCCGGCGATTGAAATCTTATCAAACGGACTCCGAGAACAGGGGGACTGAAGAGGGAATTTTGTATAATGCGATCGATGCGATATAATTAGAGCAAACAAGTAAACGAATCTTAGCAAAAAAAGTTAATTACCATGAACATTACAGACCTAAAGACAGCAGTAAGGGAACTTCCATAAAATGAACTCGCAGAGTTTATTGAATGGCTTAATGAGTTCCAAGCCACTCTCGCCGATCGCCAATGGATCGATGGTGTACGAGTTAAGATAGATGCTGCTGTTGCCATGTCAGAACATACTCCACCGATTGACGGCGAAACCTTTATTGCAGGGATTTGCGATCGTTTCCCAAAATAGCTTGTAGGCTGGGTTGTTGCTTTCATCGTAAGGCGATCGCGAGAACCCAATTTCTAATTCTCGTTCTCTGAAACCAACTTTCCTTTTTCAAAAGCGATCGTTTTTCCTTCTCGCGCATCTTGAAGAGAGCGGCGCAATCGTGTTTTAAACTCAGGATTATTCAGCATCAAATAATCAATCCAATCATCTTCATCGGCAAATCCGACAAGATAGCCAACTGGCTTGCCATCATAAATCAGAATCACATCTTCTTCCTGAGCCACCAGCAAGAATTGAAGCAAGTCTTTTTGAACTTCACTGAGCTGAATCTGTTTCATCACTAACCTCCTGAACTGTGAGCCATTCGTTAACGTCAGATTTATGTTTGACAGCCAGAATTAAGACTAACTTATTCTCTGGTTCAACAGTATATTCAATGTCATAAAACACGCGATGCTCGTCAACTCGCAGACGGTACTCAGGTGAAATTAGCCCCCTGAGACGCTTAATCCTGCTTTTTGTCACCTTGTCCGGCTCGTAACGCAAGTAAGTTTCTATTGCATCCTCAATCTTAGATCGATCGCTGGCACGCAAAACCCTTAAATCTTCCAAAGCCGTTTCGGTAAACTCAATTCTGTATTGCGAAATCGCCATAAACTAATTATACTGCAATTTTCATATAGTTATGATATATTATCTGACAAGCACGGGCTAAAATAGGAAATAAAAAGTTACTTACCTATGAACATTAGAGAACTCAAGACTGCTGTAACGGAACTTTCACAAAATGAACTCGCAGAGTTTCTCGAATGGCTTGATGAGTTCCAAGCAGCTCTCGCCGATCGCCAATGAATCGACTCTGTACGAGTTAAGATAGATGCTGCTGTTGCCATGTCCGAACATACTCCACCGATTGACGGCGAAACTTTTATTGCAGGGATTTGCGATCGTTTCCCAAAATAGCTTGTATGCCGGGTTCTTGATTTTACTGTAAGTCTACACTCAGGCAACCTTCGATCGCTTCATAGAGGTTTTGCAGCAGTTCCTCAAAGGTTTCTCCCTCAGTTGCACAGCCAGGAATAGCAGGAACTTTGGCCCAGAATCCGCCTTCTTCTGCTTCGTGAATGATAATTTTGATTTTCAATTGATTCTCCTAATTTATTCTCAAAACTTACCTCTTCATTACTGTACCAGACTTTACTCCTCCAAGTCCACCTGTTTAACCTGCTCTAAAGGTATATCTAGCGCTTCTGCAATTTGCTCGTCGCTCAAGCCAAACTGCCGCAATTTCTCTATTGTTTCAATCTTAGTTTGATTTTTGCTTTCTTCCTGTAAGTCTGGAGTTTCCGGCTGACTTTCATCTGGGGTATGAGTAGAGGGATTAGAACAATTGTTAATGTAGCTAATACCAATAATTTTTTGATTATTTTTATTACCCAAAGTTGTTATATTCTGATTTATATGCCGTTCTAGGACGGATTCAAGATTACTTTTCTTAACTTGTTCACCAAACACCTCAGATAACATTTGCAAAAGCTCGTGACTAGCCTTTTTAACGTGTTGGGAGCTATAACCATAAGTTTCTGCAACGTCAGCATATTTTTTATTTTTCAGTATTCCCGCGATAATCTTCCGCTGCAAGTTGTTTAGATGTTTGCCTGTCTTGGCGCAGACAGCTTCATCAACAAATTGCAATATCTGAGGACTGTCCATAGGTTGGGTGGTGAGATAGGTATGGTTACTATACCAAACTTTTTGCAACTTTTTCCAACTTTTTGGGCATCGCATCGGATTTTTAGGAAGTTCCCACTTTTTCCAACTTTTTTGGCTTTACAGGGTTGGTGCGATCGGTTTATCATAAATGCTTAAAGATCGCTAAGTCATTACAATTGAGCGCGAATAATAAAAATGAAAACTTCCAAAGCATTGATTTTGGTGGCTGCTTTAGCGACCAGTTCAATTCTGTTTCCTATGACAGTACAGGCACAGCGTCTTATAGGTGGTATCGATGTTGATAAATACTGTCGGGATCGTTTTGGTGAGGGGTCAAAATCAGAGTTGGTTGAGAATACTGCCTGGGGGTGGCGTTGTCGGATCAGGCAAGATCTAGTAAGTCTCTCAATGGATAATGCTTGTCGATTCCAGTATAAAAATCAAAATGCCTATGCACGACCTCATAATGAGCGCGATCCCTACTCTTGGCAATGTTTTGTAAACTAATATCTTTTGCATTCCTCCAAAACTTGCTGCGATACAACTAACTTGAACAGAACAATCTCAGCCATTGTTCACAGCACGACTAGCTCCTGTTCGAGATCCACATCCCGCAATTAATACGCTAGAGTCTGCAAATATCCTACGCATCAAGACTGTTTTTCCTGCCAAATCGCCTCTCTCTCCGCTTCTAAACCAGCCAATAAATTACTCAAACTTACATTTTCATTTTCCATAATCGTGACAATACGATCGATTAGTTGGGGAACTTGAGGTTGTTTAAGAGCAAGAAAAATCAGATTACCTATTTGAAGTAACACCAGCGTATCTCCCTGATTAACATTCAGAGAATCCTGTAATAACTGGGGAATGGTAATTTCCCCTCCCTGTCCCAGAATAATCGGGAATTGTTGAATTTGTACATCCGTTTCTTGTGAAGTTATTGTCACGACTTTAACCTCAGCCTTTAGTGTTAAGTTTCTAAGATTCCTGATTGTAGCAGTTTTTGAGCTTTGTATGTTTTGCGCGATCGCCCTAAGGACAAAACCACAGTGCGATCGCCCACAACTACCAAATCATTTCAACTTAAGGAATATCATACCGCCGCGCGATCGCAACTAAGATGCGATCGCGTGGCAATTGCTCGATCGCCTGGATGATGCAACTATCAGTCAAACAACCGGACTCAGTATTGAGGATGTGCGGAATTTGCGATCTGCTCGAAATTAGAGCCAAGTTATCCACCTGCTTTCAACCACCCAAAAACCTGCTCCACAGTCAAATCTAACTTTAAAAAGTTTGGTATAGGCAACCGATCTTGTCCCGTTAACTCAACTGGTTCTCCTCCGGGAATAAATGCTAAAATAAACCGTTCCTCTGGATCGATTAACCATCCGAGCTGAGTCCCGTATTTCAAACAGTGTAAAATATTACTAATCACCTTAGTTGCTTTCTGGTCTGGGGATAAAATTTCTACTGTCCAGTCGGGATGAATTTCAAAGGAATTCGGAACTTCGCCATCTGCTTCAAAAGTGATTCTATGCCAAGCAAATACTGTAGCATCAGGTACAATAGAACGCCCGCCAAAAGTACAGCGCAATTCGGGAAAAGCAAGAGCAACTCGTTCTGTTTCCGCAACTAGATTAACAGCGTTGCAAAACTTAAGTTGCAAACGAGAATGTTTGCCTTGAGGCATAATCTTTTGGTGAATGCGTCCGTTAATAAATTCACTCGCAGGTTGAGTTTCTGGTAGTTTGAGGAAAGCTTCGAGAGTGAGAGAAATGGGAAGTGCTGCTGTCATCGCTTTGAATTCGGTGTCATTGCCACTCTGCCATAATTTTATCATTAACTCTATTCTGTGTTTTTAGATCGATCGACCTCACCCTCACCCTCATCCTCCAAAATCTCACCCAAATAGCGCTGCACAAACTCCCGCGCTGCATCTATATCGAGCAACTTTAACGCCACAACCATCTTCACAAGCATGTTGACCGTTGGATCTATCAACTCATTAAACCAACGATAGACAACAGAACTTCGCACACCCATTGCGATCGCCAATTTGTTTTGGCTAATGCCATAGGTGTTGAGCACATCTCTCAGAACTCGACCAGCTTTTCTCATGCACCCCATGATGCCAAGGGATGCCCCAACCGTAAACAACTACACATATGTAGTTATTGGTTGATTTTGAAGATGAGGACTTCCCAATGGCTAAAGACTTTCTCACCGAACCGCCCAACGACACCCAACAAGACGCAGATCCCACAGACGATCGAGAAAACCGGGAACCCGTGCGTATCATGGTTGTTGGCTCCCGCCAAGGCATAACCGCCGTAGTAAATTGGCTGGTGCGACTAGGTTTTGCCCAAATGGCAGACTGGAGCGACTTGCAGCGCGCACCGAATACGGGCCAGTGGATGCGCGTGCTGACAAAATGGTTGCAAAAGAATTGAGGCAACTGACGAGTAGGGCGATCGCATTTCATCAACCTGATGTTTCGGAATCGTGCGATCGCCCGCAACTACCAAATCGTTTCAACATTAGGAATATCATACGGCCGCGCGATCGCATCTTAGTTGCGATCGCGCGACAATTGCTCGATCGCCTGGATGATGCAACTATCAGTCAAACAACCGGACTCAGTATTGAGGATGTGCGGAATTTGCGATCGCCATGAGATTTCTGGGCCAACAATCATCACAACTGCAAAGTCCCAGACACCTTGGCATTTTTAACACTTGAAATCCGAATCAAAGACCCTGATTTTACAGCAATCTTAGGTTTCCATTCATAAACCCCATCGCTAGCCGCGCGGTTGGCTATGCTTTCAACCAACTTATTCTCTTGATACAGCTCAATCTTGACATCATCCTGAATATTGTCTCTCCACAAAATCAAATAAGGTTTATTGGCTTCCACCTGCACTTTTCCTGCTGGTTGAGCCACCAATATTTTTGGTGAAGCTGTCTGAGATTTTCTATTCCTAAACCCTAAATAGTGCGGCAGTTCCCGAGTGGCAATATTATTTGCTTGAGGCAACATAATCTCCCCGATTTTAGGATTGAATAGATAAGTTGAGAGTCCGCCGTCGATCGTCACTATATCTCCTTTGACTCCGAATTCTCGCATTAACTTAGCTGCTGCGTCTAATGTCGCTTCATTAACTGTGATAATTGCCAGCAATTCATTACCCTTGCGACCATCTTTGTCCAGCGTACCGATGACGTGATACCTATTTGCGGGATTTTTAGATATGAGTTTAGCTGGATGGTGTTTGTATTCGTAAGTAACAACTGCATTTTGGACTTCTTTTTGATTCAATGGCGTTCCGGTTTGCGGTTCGTAATTTGTGATATATGCTTCTCGATCGTTCCAGACCAAAGCTTTCAATCGAACATTTTTATACTGCCCATCTTTGGGTTGCTTGACGGGGCCGTAGATGCCGTTACCGCCAGTAATAACTTGACCGTTAAATTTGATAGGAAAAGATAGCTGCGTGCTGCGTTCGTATTGTTCAAAAAAAGAACAGTTTATGACGGAAAAAACATCGTTAGCGTAAAGCTTTTTGTATTCACCTGTAACTTCAGAGAATAACTTGCTCTTAAAGAAAGGACTGTAATATTTGTTTTCTCCCTGATAATACAATCCTTGATTGAAACCCATCCGATCGACCTCTCCAATTAGCTGGTCTATTTGCATTTTTTGGACGTTAATAACTTGCAAATAAGCCTGATTTCCGTTGGGTAGTTCTTTTTTGTACAACTCTGCACCATCTCTGGTATCCACAGGTTGAAAATAACTGACTGGGCTGGGAAGTTGTTCGATCGCAAAATGTGCAACTGCTGCCACAACAGCAACAGCAAAAATCATCAAAAAAAACGGCAAGATTTTTTTGATCCTGTTCATAAATATTAATTTGTTTCTAGACCGCAAACCAAACTACCTCAAAAACAACTTATAAGCTGGATTTTGACTCTCATCCCCATACTGATAGCCCAGCGTATCCAAAAAAGCCTGCCATTCCTGCATCTCATCGGGCGGTACTTGAATTCCCACCACAATTCGCCCGTAATCTGCGCCGTTATTTCGATAGTGAAAAACGCTGATATTCCAGTTAGGACTCATCGAACCGACAAACTGCATCAACGCACCGGGACGTTCGGGAAATTCAAAGCGATAAAACAATTCATGATCTGCCAGCATCGAACGCCCGCCCACCATATGCCGCACGTGCAATTTAGTTAATTCATCATCAGTTAAATCCAAAGTCTTGAAGCCACAATCTTCAAAACTTGCGGCTATCTTCACCGCATCGGCACGGTTTTGAATTTGTACGCCGATAAAAATATGTGCCTCTTTCTCATCCGCAATTCGATAGCTAAATTCAGTTAAATTGCGTTTGCCCAGACATTCGCAAAACCTGCGGAGACTTCCCGGTTGTTCGGGAATTGTGACTGCAAAAATGGCTTCGCGGCGTTCGCCAAACTCGGCTCTTTCTGCTACAAAACGCAGCCGATCGAAATTCATATTCGCGCCGCAAGCAACAGCAATTAATGTTTCTCCTGCGATTTGTTCCCGTTCCACGTAAGCTTTCGCACCTGCGATCGCCAAAGCGCCAGCAGGTTCTAAGATCGATCGCGTATCTTCAAAAACATCCTTAATCGCCGCGCAAACATCATCCGTATCCACCAAAATAATCTCATCCACATACTCCTGACACAGCCGAAAAGTTTCCTCTCCCACTTCCCGCACAGCAACGCCATCAGCAAATAAACCCACCTGCGACAAACGCACCCGTTTACCCGCTTTCAGCGATTGATTCATTGCATCGGAATCCACCGGTTCGACGCCAATAATCTTAATTTCCGGCCGCAACCGCTTGACATAGGCCGCAATTCCCGAAATCAATCCGCCGCCACCAATTGCCACAAAAATCGCATGAATTGGTTTTTGATGTTGCCGCAGAATTTCCATGCCGATCGTACCCTGTCCAGCAATCACGTAGGGGTCATCAAAAGGGTGAATAAAAGTCATACCTTTTTCCGCCTCTAATTGGCGCGCAAAGGCGTAAGCATCATCGTAAGCATCCCCATGCAAGACTACCTCTCCACCACGGGCTATCACCGCATTTACCTTCACCTGCGGCGTCGTTACGGGCATGACTATGATCGCGCGAGTTCCCAGGTGGCGGGCGGCGAGGGCGACTCCTTGGGCGTGGTTGCCGGCGGAAGCTGCAATGACACCTTGTGCTAGCAAATCCGGCGACAGTTGCGCCATTTTGTTGTACGCACCCCGCAGTTTGAAGGAAAACACCGACTGCATATCCTCTCGCTTCAGCAAAAGTTTATTGTTGAGCCGTGCTGATAGATTCGGGGCGGATTCTAGGGCTGTTTCTTGAGCAACATCGTAGACGCGGGCGGTGAGGATTTGTACTAGGTAATCGCAAAGCATGGGGTTAGCAGGTTGGTTGATGCCGGATGGTGGAATAATTGTACGGCACTTGTGTTAGTATTTTGCGGGGAATTGGCGATCGTCTTCGTTGGCATTTCCTTCGGATCGCGAAAGCTAACGCTAACGGGCGATCGCAAATTTCCAATAATAACTTTTCCCTTTGGGAACATAAGGAGCGTGAAGACTATGAATAATATTTCGTTTTTGCCGTTTACCCCTGTTATAAAATCTAGTTTGTGAGCGTATTAGTCCGTAATCCTTGATTTAGTATGTAAATTCATGAACGTACAAATTACAGATTTGCGTGCGGTTGACGAGCCAAAAATTCAACAGGTAGCTAAATTAATAGTTGAAGGTTTTAAAGAGCATTGGCCCGATGCTTGGCCCGATCTAAAATCTGCTTTGCAAGAAGTGCAGGAATCTTTGGCAGCCGATCGCATCAGTCGAATTGCAGTCGCCGACAGCAATCAAGTTTTGGGATGGATTGGCGGGATTAAACAGTATGACGGTAATGTTTGGGAACTGCACCCGCTGGTAGTGAAAACAGAATTTCGCGGACAAGGAATTGGTCGATCGCTAGTAGCAGATTTAGCAGCAGAAGCTAAAAACCGGGGAGGGCTAGTGCTGTGGGTGGGCACCGACGACGAAGACAATCAAACCACTCTTTCAGGCATCAATCTTTATCCTAACGTTTGGGAACACGTCGCCAAAATTAGAAATTTGCGCGGTCATCCCTACGAATTTTATCAAAAAATGGGTTTTGCGATCGTGGGAGTCATGCCCGACGCGAACGGAATTGGCAAGCCAGATATTTTCATGGCAAAGCGGTTGTAAAGTTTAATGTAGGTTCTAAATTTACTGGCCGGTGGCTTGCAAATCCAACACTGAGCAAAATTAGTTGTTGAAAGTTTCCCAGAAAATCAGTCTAGTCTGGACGTGCGAACCCCGTTCGAGGGTCGCTAATAAACAAACCCAGAACTAACGAATCCATCACCGTATCCCAGACAGGAGTCAAACGTTCAGCATCGTCAACCCAGTAATCAAAAGTAATCAAACACTGAACATTAGAACCCAATCCAATACAGATTCGCGAATAAGCTTCCCGCTGTTCTGGAGGGTCGATAAACTTAAATTCAGTCCAAACAACGCGGGCAGTTTGCCGCTTCAATTGGATAATTTCCCCAAAAGCGATCGGATTTCGCGTATCATCTTCAACCACCTTCTGTAATAGCGGCACCAGCGGAAAATCTGCCCAGTTATTAGGTGGTAGCAAATTAAACGAAACCTCCAAACGACAATCATCATCCGGCGGCTTTTTATCCGTAAACCGGAACGAATTAGTATCCGGTTCAAAATGCCAATCTTCCGGGACATCAAAGCGGACTGCACCTCTTCCTGCTACAAAAATTCGAGTTCCAGGCTTTGACTTCCAATTGTGGTTTTCTTTAAGCTCTAGGGTTTCCTTGAGCCATTCTTGCTTTTTGCGCTTAGACATAAACAGAACACCAAATTGTTGCTAATGTGTAGTTTTAGACCTTGCAAACACATTTTAACTCTATTTTGCTCGCCGTTTGCTCAAATATAACAATCCTTACAAAAATTATGAATTCCTCTCTTCTCTATTCCTCTGTGTTCTCTGCGCCTCTGCGGTAAAAAAGAATTCCTTTCACAATTGGCTAACTTTTATTTTTCACTCTTCGGAATCACATACCTAATTCCGCCTTTATTCCCAGCCGCATCGCCCTTGTAACGGGGGATAACATGAATAGCCGCGTGACTGCGACTTTGACCGGCCTGTTTATTAATATTTATTCCCACATTAAACCCGTCTGGCTCAAAAGCTTTACTTAACATTTCTTGCACCTTATTAGCCATAAACCAGCAAGCCGATTGCTCTCGAAACGGCAGTTCAAAATAATTGGCAACGTGACGCTTGGGGATAATTAAAACATGACCTTTGCTGGCGGGATAACCGTCAAACATCGCATAAGCTGTTGCTGATTCAGTTAGCAAAATTAGGTTTTTATACGGATTGCAGAATATGCAGTTATTAGTTGAATTTCTTTGATGGTTGTAATGCACGTATTTGTAAATTTCGCAAGACTCATCTAGGTGAACTGGCTTAAATGGAAGTTTGACAATGCACTGATATGTAGGTTTTTTGTGGACATAATGTTCTCGAAAGCCTTCTTTTTTGATATCCCTTCTCACCGCAAAATATGCCTTACCTCCCGGTTTCAACAGGTGTGACACTTCCATCAGGACATTAGCTTGTTCTTCAGGAAACAAAACATTCAAAACATAAAAACAAATGATTGTGTCGAATTTATCTTCGGGGTATTCCGGGAAATAATAAGGGTCATAACCCGTAATATCAAAGCCTTTTTGCTGCAACAATCTCACATCGCTGCCCAAGCCGCACCCAAAATCTAAGAGTTTGCCTTGCAGCAAGTTTTTATCCAATAAAAATCTTGCCGGAAATGACAGGTAAATTCGTTCGATTGCCGTCAGGTGGCTGAATTTATTTTGTTGCTTTTTCATGGCATAAATTTGATGCAATCGTTGTTTTTAGTTTTTGCGTAAAGGTTTTGTTAAAATTCCGAGAATTTTGTCAACTTCGTTAATATAATAATCGTTCAAGTCAATAAAAGCTGTTTGATTTACCAATTTGAGAAACTTCCAAGCATTGCCCGTGGTAACACCTCCGTAAATCGCCTCAATTTCATCATTTTGCTGTTGATTGAATCGCTGGGCTCCCAACATTTCAGCAATACACTGTCCTAATCCGTTTTTGATGTTTTCATTTTTGGCTTCTACTAAGGTGACAACTGGCGTTCGGATTTCGTACAAATCGCTGGATGCGGTGAGGATATAATCGCAGTACCCGTTAAGTCCACTTTCGGGATCTGCATTAAATTCAGTGCCGGAGAAAAAGCCGATTTGGAAGTTTAAAATGCGCCGCGCTTCTAATAATACGGGAGCAATAATTAACTCCGAGCGAGCTTTTTCAGTATTGATAGCATTAGCGAGAGGGATATATTCTGCTAGGGTTGTTTTGAGATATTCGCTAGGTGCAATTGATTCTACATCTGCAAACAAAACTGTTTTTTCATTAACAGTGAGGTTAAATGCTGCACGCACTTTTGTAATCGTAGTAAAATCGCTGTATGCCATTTTTAAAATCCTTCTTTATTCTTTACTCCCCTTCAGCAGGGACAAAAGTTTGTGTAGTGGCGATTTCAATCGTCGAGTCTTATCTTAGTGAAAAAACTTACTCAAAATTTTATCATTATTGCAGTTTGGCGATCGCCCCTTTTTCCACCAACACCTTACCAGTCACCAAATCCCGCACCGTCGCCAACAAAACCCGCCTTTCATCCACCTCAAAACTCACCGAAACCCTGTCAATTCCCAATACCCCGGGCGGATTCAAATGCGCTACGCAAACTTGCTGGTGGTGGCTTTCCAGAGACCGAAAATCCGTTTTTTTGTTGAGCAAGCTGCTCGTCATTTGCCCTTTTTCGTTAAAAATAACCTCCGCTTGCGATACCTCCGCAACTTCCCCAATATCTAACCGAATTTCCCTTTGCCCTTCGATTGCCACTTGCAGCGTCAACTCTTCGGAACTTTGACAGGGATACTTCATTTCCTTGGTAAATATCGGCGAATAAGCATAAGCTTTAGCGTAAGGTTCCCAGAGGCGAATTGCATAGCTGTGGCGCAAATAATCCTCAACACTCGCTAATTGTGTCAAGGCTAAAGCACCGTGCGCCACCGCTTCAAACGGCTTGTCAGCTTTGACTTTTTGCCGCCCAAAATACGAAACCACTAAATTAGATACAGCCGGAATTAGAGAAGTTCCTCCTACCAGCAAAACCTGTTCGATATCTGCTTTGCCGATACCTTTTCCCTGTGCAATACTCAGCACTTCATCTAAAGCTTGTCGCAACTGTTCTAACAACTGCCTAGATTCCAGAATTTCCTCAAGATTGTCTCGGTTTAGCTGCAAGTCGTAAGACATAAAATTTTCATCGTCAAACCAGCTTTCCTTAGCCTCATTAACTTGAGAAAGTTGAATTTTTAATTTTTCCGCTATTTCTAATAAATTTTGCCAGCCAACTGCGCCGACTTCTGCCCGCGACGAACTAATTTGCCGCAAATAATCTTCGACAATCCAGATGTCAATATCTTCGCCGCCGACATAAGCATCCGATTTTGCCAATACTTCGGCACGCACCCCCCCCAGCCTCTCCAAGCTTCGGGGGGGTAAGGGGGAGGTTACAGCAGTACGGACTAAACTTAAATCTAAAGTTCCGCCGCCAAAATCAACTACTAAAACTAGAGATCCGGGGCGTTTTACTGCATATCCCAGGGCGGCGGCTGTGGATTCATCTATTACCTGAATTTCCGCAACTCCCAAATTTTCTCCTAAGTCGCGAAACCAATCTAGATATCGCTCAAATGCTCCGACTGGTACTGTAAAAATTATTTTTTCTGGCTGTATATTTTGTAAATATAATTGTTTCCAAATAGTTTTGATAAACTGTTCTGCTACTGATTCGGCTGTGTAGGTGTCGCCGTCGATATTGCGGGGCGGGGGCTGAAAATCGGCTGCTAAATCGCGTTTGAAAGCTTTGAAAAAACGGTCTGGCTGGGATTGGCCCAAACGCTGCGATCGCACTTTTTCTCCCAACACCAACTCTTCCGCATTTTTCACAAAAACTAAAGTCGGCACTACAGATATTTCTCGAACATCTCCGCTCAAATTCTTCGTTTTAAAAATGCGGGACATCTCGCCCAATCTCAAAGTTTCTGGTGTTTGCGTATCCGGGTTGAGAATGCAGACAACCGTGTTGCTGGTGCCGAAGTCAATGGCAACTGTAGTCATGGTGATTTTAGATTTTAGATTTTAGATTTTATTTTTCATGCGGCCCAGGGTGGTGCAGCTAACTTTACTTTATATGACTTACGAATCTACTCTATTTTTAGGGTCGCATTGCGCCCCTTACTTAATTTTTTACGCCACCTGGCAGGGTGCGACTAACTTTAGCAGGAGTAAGAATTCGCTCTCCCTCCCGATAGCCGACAAACCGAATATAAACTAATTCTCCTTCTGTTATATCCTCAACATCCGGCTGGTGCAACTGCGGATTGTAAGGAGTTTGTTCCCAGGCAGAACCGATTGTTTCAAAACCCCAACTTGACAAGAGATTTTCTAAGGGAGTAAACAAAGCTGAGAGATTTTTGGCTGGCATATCCGGCTTAGCTTCTGCCATTTTGCGGGCGGCGGGATAGTTGGTTAACAAAGTTTGCAACTGTTCAAAGGTAGCGCGGCGAAAATCGGCAGTTAGTTGAGCTTTTTGCTGCTGCAATTCCGATCGCAGCCGGAAACACTGCTGCCTCAATTCTTCTATTTCGCTGGGATTAGTTGTGATTGTAGCCGATATTGGCAGCGCGCTCAAATTGCGATCGAACTCTTGAAAATTCAAATTCAGCACTGTTGCCAGCCGCCTCAGTTGGTCTAGCGTGAGTTTTCCCACGTCTCCCTGCCGCACTAAGCGCACCCCAAAACGACTTAAGCCTGCTTTTTCGCCTAAGTCTTGCCAATCGAGAATGTCTAGCTGATTCATGCGTTCCCGCAGAATTGTATCGTACTTAAACTCGATCGCATCTCCCGCCTCAGATGCAGCATAAAGGTAGATTAAAATTAGAAAAACGCCCCCCACACCTAGCGCGATGCTGAACGCAGGCACTGTTGTTACATCAACTGTTGTACCCAGGATATCAAACATCTTTAACTCTGCTAAACTTGTTTTAAAGTCTGCGCTTGTTCAACGCTCAAATTTTCTTCGCCTTGGTAGTATTCTGGCAGCAAGTCTTGAGATTCTACTTTTCCAAGCGCTTTTTCAATTCCAGCGGTGGTTTCGGTGCAACTCGAACCAGTGGCGTTGAGGACGGTTTCGGTAATTTTGCCGTCTTTGCCGATGCGGTATTCTATTTGGCGGTATTCTGCCATAATTCTTCCTCTTGGTTTAATGCTTGAGTGTTGACTGTTGAGTGTTGAGTTATATTATAGATTCTATTTACCAATTATTCTAATGAATTTTTGTAGCGACAATGCAACCGGGGTTTCGCCGGAGATTATGGCGGCGATTGCAGCGGCTAATTGCGGTGCTGTGATGTCTTACGGGGATGATGAATATACACAGCGTTTGCAAGTTAAATTTTCGGATTTGTTCGAGACATCGGTGACTGTTTTCCCTGTAGCAACAGGTTCTGCTGCTAATTCTCTAGCCCTTGCGGTTGTTACTCCTCCTTACGGGGCTGTTTACTGTCACGCGGAATCTCATATTAATGTAGATGAATGCGGCGCGCCGGAGTTTTTTGCAGGCGGTGCAAAGTTAGTGACCTTAACAGGAAATCATGGTAAAATAGACGCAGAGAATTTAGGAAAAAAGCTCGATCGCGCTGGTGCAGGTGTCGTCCATCACGTACAGCCCGCCGCCGTCAGCATCACTCAAGCAACGGAAGCCGGCACAGTCTACAATCCAGCGGAAATTTCCCACATTTCGGAAGTGGTTCGCAGCCACAATTTGCACCTGCACATGGATGGAGCTCGCTTTGCCAATGCAGTCGCCAGTCTTGGCTGTTCCCCTGCTGATGTTACTTGGCGCGCCGGTGTGGATATTCTATCGTTTGGAGCGACAAAAAACGGCGCGATGGCTGCGGAAGCTGTGGTTTTTTTTAATCGAGAATTAGCAAAGACTTTCCCTTTTTACCGCAAGCGCAGCGGGCATCTTTTCTCGAAAATGCGGTTTTTGTCTGCACAGTTGGAAGCGTATATAACGGATGATTTGTGGCTAAAAAATGCGGCTCGTGCAAATAATATGGCAGCCAAATTAGCCCAAGGTTTGGCGGGAGTTGAGGGAGCGAAGTTTTGCCATCGAGTTGAAGCAAACGAGATTTTTATTCAACTTCCCGAATCGGTAATTACAGCGGTTTTAGCTGAGGGTTTTCTGTTTTATCGGTGGGATGAATGTACGGTTAGACTGGTGACGGCTTTTAATACTAAAGAAGAAGATGTTATTGCTTTGGTGGAAGCTGTTAAACGCCATCAGTAATTATTTCGTAGGGGCGGGTTTTACCAATAATACCGGCCAGATATCAACAATCTAAGAAACCCGCCCCCACTAACAAATAATCCACATCAACCTTGATTTATATTAAATGCAAAAAATAGGCGCGGGGATTTCTCGTTTGGTGGGGGCGGGTTTGAGAGACTGTTGGTTATTTACAATTATTGTTGGTGAAACCCGCCCCTTCATTTTAAATGCAAAAAATAGGCGCGGGGATTTCTCGTTTGATGGGGGCGAGTTTGAGAGACTGTTGGTTATTTACAATTATTGTTGGTGAAACCCGCCCCTACAATTTAATAGGTTCAGGAATAGGTTCTGCAACTGCGGCTAGTTCGGGTTCAACTGCTTCGAGGTGTGCTTCTAAAAGCGCCAGATTTCTCATGTTTGATTTATAAAAAGCATCGAAGATATCCCCTACTAAAGGTACTGAACCAACCACGGCTTCTAGACCGATATTGTAAATCATTTTACCTAGAGTTTTTTGGGGGATGTTGAATCGAGTTGCTAAATAAATTAGGTAGGCGGAAAACGCGGTATCGACGATATCCCCAGCACCCGGAATTAAACCGATAATGGGGTCTAAACCAATGCGAAATTTAGTGCCGGGGATGCCAATGGCGGTATCCATCAGGCGACTGAGTTTGCGGATGCGGTTGAGGGTGGCGAGACGCTCTATGTTGTTCATATTATGATTGTTGAACTAGGTTACAAATTTGAAATCTGCCGGAAGACGGAAAAAAACCATAGAGAAACCGCTCATTCTCTATCTTCGCTAATATGCTGAATTCCCCATTCGTGCATGGCATTAATAATCGGTTTGAGACTTTCGCCCAAAGGGGTTAGCGAATATTCAACTTTCGGCGGCACTTGCAGGTAAATTTCCCGATGGACAATTGCGTCTGATTCCATTTCGCGCAGTTGCTGCGTCAGCATCTTCTGAGTAATGCCGTTGACAGCTCGTTGCAGCTCGTTAAAGCGCTTCACTCCTTGAAACAACTCCCGCAGAATCAAGACTTTCCAGCGCCCGCCAATCACCTCTAGAGTGCGTTCTACAGGGCAATTTGCTCGATCGACCTTTACTTCTTGGACTTGCATAGTATCTTTTTGGTAAGTACCGCACTTTTAAGTGCGTACTTTCCATAATAGCTTGACTGGGTTTAAAGTAGAAATATCTCAGAAATACCCAATCAATTTCACTGATACCAGTTCCCCAAAAAAATGGAACTGTAGGCTTGTACTCTAAACCACGAGCTTCATCAGTCCTTCCCAATCTAAAATCGCAAATCTAAAATCTAAAATCGGATGAGGATTCAGAAAATGATTACCGTCAGAAAAAGTGAAGCAAGAGGACACGCTAATCACGGTTGGCTGGACAGTTACCACACATTTTCTTTTGCCGGCTATTACGATCCAAATTATATGAATTTTCGCTCTTTGCGGGTAATTAATGAGGATTTCGTTAGCCCCGCCAGAGGTTTCGGCACTCACGGACACAGCGACATGGAAATCATTACTTATGTATTAGAAGGAGCATTAGAACACAAGGACAGTTTGGGTACCGGTGCAGTGATTAAACCCGGTGAAGTGCAGCGGATGAGTGCAGGTACGGGTATCCAGCACAGCGAGTTCAATAACTCGCAAACAGACCCAGTTCATTTGCTGCAAATCTGGCTGTTACCCGATACAAAAGGCTTGGAGCCGAGTTACGAACAGCGGGAGTTTCCCCTAGCAGAAAGGCACGGAAAACTGCGCTTAGTGGCGGCACGAGATGCGAGAGACGGTGCGGTGAAAGTGCATCAAGATGTTGATTTGTATGCGGCTGTTTTGGATAAAGACTCGCGGGTTTCTCATGCTTTGCAGCCGAATCGCCATGCTTGGGTGCAAGTTGCTCGCGGCTCGGTTTTGCTCAACGGTTTGCCTTTGAAAAATGGCGACGCTGCGGCGGTTAGCGGCGAGGCTGAGGTGGTGATTGAAGCTACGGCAGATGCTGAATTTTTGCTGTTTGATTTGGCATAGAATAGCATACGAAATCCCCGGCTTCTCCCAGAAGTCGGGGATTTGAAATTACTCGGCGGTTGAAACCGCTACTACAAAAACGAAGTCCGCGCAACGCGAGACTAAGAAGTTAATCAGCCATCCAAGATTTTGTCCCAAAAATACCTGCGATAAGTTCGGGAATACCAAAATCAACATCTAAGCTTTCCCAGTGCACGCTGCTACCGGAAGGAGGTAGCCAAACATCAGCAAGCTGTTCTGGTGAAGCGCCTTCTAACCCTTGTGCCAGCTTGGGAGGAAAACAAAAAATAGCACCGTTTTTCAGTTCGATCGTAATTAAATCTTCAGACTGATTGTAATACACGGATTCGGCGCGGGGTTCTGTAGCCTCGGCTTGTTTCCATGCTTCTTTGGCTTTCGCTATAGCGCGTCGCGTGAGAACCCCGGTCTTTTAAGCCGGGGATGAAACGCAGTTGTAGCCTTTAGGCTACGAGTGT